>SBFV01000317.1 GCA_006227775.1 Gammaproteobacteria bacterium
TCATTCCCCTCGTGTCCTCTAGGCCGAGTTTGACCAGAAGGCGGGGGCCCTCGCTGGCGCCGAATTCCAGGATGCGGACGGGAAAGACATTGAGGATGCTGGAGGCGCCGGGTTCATTCACGGCGATGCTGACGTCCCGGGCCTGGATGCGCACCCGGACGCGGGCGCCGACCGGACGGGCGCCACCGGGGACCCAGAGGCGGGCGCCGGGGACCTGGACCCGCATCAGGTCATAGTCGGCATCCCACGCCAGCACCCGGCCGTCGAGGAAGCTGCTGGCCTCGCTGTCGCGCGCCAGCGGCAGGTCGAGGCGGGCGAGGATCTCTGGTGCCGTTCCCGCGGCGTGGATGCGCCCGGCCGCGAAGACCAGGATGTGGTCCGCCAGCCGCGCCACCTCCTCCGGGGAATGGCTGACGTAAAAGACGGGGATGGCCAGTTCGTCGTGGAGCCGTTCCAGGTAGGGCAGGATCTCCGCCTTGCGTTGGGGGTCCAGGGCCGCCAGCGGCTCGTCCATCAGCAGCAGGCGGGGTCGGGCGGCCAGGGCGCGGGCGATGGCCACCCGCTGGCGTTCGCCCCCGGAGAGGCGATCCGGCATGCGGTCGAGCAAGGGGGCAATGCCGAGGAGGTCGATGATCCGCGCCATGACCAGAGGCCCCGCCTCGGTGCCGGATGATCGCGTGAAGCTGGTGTCAACAGCGGACACCGGGCTTGGGCCTGGGCCCGAACTGGAGCCGAAGCCGCCTTGCCGGATGGCGGATGCCGCAAAGCGCCCACGACTAGCCCCCGGGGGTCCATCCATACCTGGCCAGCGCGCCCAACTCAGCCAGGCCGGCCACCTCAACCCACCCGGCCAGTCTGGCCAATGCCGGCGCTCGGCCCGCCGGCGCCCATACTCGATGTTGTCGCGTACCGACAGGTGGGGGAAGAGGCTGGCCTCCTGGAAGACATAGCCCAGGGGCCGCCGATGGGTGGGGACGAAGTGGCGCCGGGCGCTGTCCTGCCAGACCTCGCCCTGGAAATCCAGCCGGCCCTGGCCCTGGGCCTCCAGGCCGGCGATACAGCGCAGCAGGGTGGTTTTGCCCGAGCCCGAGGGGCCAAAGAAGGCCGTCACCCCCCGTCCCGGCAGGCATTGGTCCACCTCCAAGGCGAAGCCCGGCCACTGCAAGCGGAAGCGGACCCGCACCAGGGGGGCAGCCTGGGCGCCGGGCTGGACGCCAGGCTGGAGGTTGGCGCCGGGCGGGGCCGTCAGCGTCTCAGGTCCAGGGCCGGGCATGGCGGGAATAGAGGGCCAGCAGCACCAGGAAACTGAAGACCAGCATGCCCCCCGCCAGCAGGTGGGCCTCGGCGTATTCCAGGGCCTCCACGTGGTCGTAGATCGCCACCGACACCACCCGGGTCCGTTCCGGGATGTTGCCGCCGATCATCAGCACCACGCCGAATTCCCCTACGGTATGGGCGAAACCGAGGATGGCGGCGGTGACGAAGCCCGGTCGGGCCAGGGGCAGGGCGATGGTGAAAAAGCGGTCCCCGGGGCCGGCGCCCAGGGTCGCCGCCACCTCCAGGGGCCGCTCGCCGCTGGCGGAGAAGGCGTTCTGCAGGGGCTGGACCACGAAGGGCAGGGAATAGAAGACGGACCCCACCACCAGGCCGGCGAAGGTGAAGGGCAGCAGGCCGATGCCCAGCCACTGGGTGAACTGGCCGATGGGGCCATGGGGCCCCAGGCTGACCAGCAGGTAGAAGCCCAGCACCGTCGGTGGCAGCACCAGGGGCAGGGCGACGAGGGCCCCCACCACCCCTTTCCAGCGCGAGCGGGTGCGCGCCAGCCACCAGGCGATGGGGGTGCCGACCAGCAGCAGGATCAGGGTGGTGGTGACCGCCAGTTTCAGGGTCAGCAGGATGGCTGTAAGGTCGATCCCTTCAAGCACAGGCCGGCACCCTCCGCGAAGCTATAGCCATAGGTCAGCATGATGCCCCGCGCCGCGGCGCCCTTCAAATAGTCGGCCAGGGCCTGGGCCGCCGGGTTGTCCGCCGCCTGTGTGAGGATAACGGCGTCCTGCTGGATGGGGCTGTAGAGGTCCGCCGGCACCAGCCAGGCCGAGCCCCCGGTCAGTTGCCCGTCCACGACCACCTGGGACAGGGCGACGAAGCCCAGCTCGGCGTTGCCGCTGGCGACGAACTGATGGGTCTGGCCGATGTTCTCGCCGGTGACGAAGCGGGGCTGAAGTTTTTCCCGCAGATCCAGCCTGGTCAGGACCTCGATGGCCGCGGCGCCATAGGGCGCGGTCTTGGGGTTGGCGATGGCGAGGTGGCGAAAGTCCCCGGTCTTGAGGACCGCGCCCTGGTCATCGACGGCGCCCTCCTGGGTGGACCAGAGCACCAGATGGCCGAAGGCGTAGGTAAAGCGGCTGTCCGCGACGGCATCCCCCTCCGCCACCAGCCGCGCCGGGGTCTTGGCGTCCGCGGCCAGAAAGACCCCGAAGGGGGCGCCGTGCTTGATCTGGGCGTAGAACTTGCCGGTGGCGCCAAAGGACAGCAGGGCGCGATGGCCGGTGTCGCGGGTGAAATCGGCGGCGATGCGCTCCATGGGCGCGGAAAAGTTGGACGCCACCGCGACCTGAACTTCATCGGCCAGGGCCTGACCGGAGCAGCAGACACCGCTCAGGGTCAGCAGGGATAACAGGGTGCGTTTCAATCGGTGCAGCATGGTGAGGTCTCCAGGGGGTGAATCAGGTCATCAGTGACATCAGGGGGGTCAGGGATATCTGCGGACTGGGTCATCAGGTTGGGGTAGGTGTATAACGTTGTATCTAGCTGGATATAACGAATGGCGAAAAAATATGGTGGGGCGGTAAAAAAAGGCCACCTCCGGAAGCGGCATCAGTCCTCGACCGCCAGGATGACATGGGGCGCCTTGATCAAGGCGCAGGCGCGGACACCCGGGGCAAAGCCCAGTTTCTTGAGGCTTTCCATCGTGATGATGGCCGTCAGGCGGGCGCCGCCGTCCAGAGCCAGGACCACCTCGGCGTTCACTGCCCCCGGCGTCACCCGCTCGACGACCCCGCAGAGGCGGTTGCGGGCCGAGGTGCGCAGGCCGCCGTCCTCGGTGGCCAGGATGACGAAGCTGGCCTTGATCAGGGCATAGGCCTCCAACCCCGGGGCCAGGCCGAGGGTCTTGACGCTCTCGTTGGTGATGATCGCCACCAGGGGGGTGCCCTTGACGTCCAGGCTGACCTCGGCGTTGACCGCGCCAGGCACCACGCGGGTGACGACGCCGCGCAATTGGTTGCGGGTACTGACTTTCATGCTCATGGCTCCGATCAGGCGATGGTATTGGTCGAAATCCTGAATGCCCGCGCGCAGGCGGGCCAGAAAGCGCCGGTGCTCGCGTTCCGCCGCCTCGTATATGGCGATCAGTCGCCGTCCCGCGTCCGTGAGCTCGGTACCGCCACCCTGGCGGCCACCCGCCTGGCGCTGAACCAGGGGGTGTTCCGCCAGGTTGTTCATGGCGTCCACGGCGTCCCAGGCATGCTTGTAGGACATGCCCATGGCCTTAGCCGCCTGGGAGATGGAGCCGGTCTCGCCGATGAGCCGCAACAGTTCGATCCGCCCCCGGCCGACGAAGGGCTTGTGATCCAGGTCCAGCCGCAGATTGGCCGCCGTATCGAGACTGGGGCGGGAAGAAGTGAACACCGACGACGAAGACCCTCTTCAGATTGGACTTACGATATATCCTACTTAATATAACGCATACCGCAACAGGTTTTCCGCTCTTTGCCGCTACCCTCGCCAGGATCGTTCCGACGAACTTCCCGCCGGATTTCATCGAGAGGGGACACGTCAGATAAGCATCGGGTTATCATCCCAAAAAATCCCATCGGGAGACTCCCATGTCCGTCCAGCCCAAACCCTACTATCGCTTTGAGGATTATCTGGCCGTCGAGCGTGAGAGCCGCGACGAGAGGTACGAGTATGTCGCGGGCGAGGTCTTCGCCATGACCGGTGCCAGTTTCAATCACAACCTGATTACAACCAATGTCATCGGGGAATTGCGCAACCGATTGAGGTCTAAACCTTGCAGCATCCTGGCCAATGACATGCGCCTGCGCATCGAGGCGGCCGATGCCTGTCTCTACCCGGACGTGATGGTCGTCTGCGAGCCCCCCACCTTCCACGATCAGCGCCGGGATGTTCTCACCAACCCCAGGGTCGTCGTCGAGGTCATCTCTCCCTCGACCGAAGGTTACGATCGTGGCGCCAAGTTTGCCCTCTACCGCAGCCTGTCCAGCCTGCGCCACTATGTGCTCATCGCCCAGGATCGCCTCGGGGTGGATGTCTTCACCCGCCAGGCGGACGGGCACTGGCTGCTGGAGGCCTACGACGGTTGTCCGGAGGCGGATGTTGCCCTGACCGCCATCGGTTGCATCCTGCCGGTCAGTGAGATTTATGCCAACGTGGATTTGACCCCCCGGCCGGAGGATCAGGCCTGACCGGCGCGAGGTCCAGGATGCGGTCTTTCCAGCTTGCGACCGGTCGATCTAGCCGCCACACCTCCCAACGCCTGTTTCCCGGGTCGAGTGGCGTCACGCCAACGGAATAGGGATTGCCCCCTGCCCAGAATTTTCGACAACATCGACCAGACCCTGCTGCCGGCCCTGCGGGATACCCTGGAAGAGTTCCCCACCTGGGTGCGCGCTGGCAGGGTGATCCTGAGCGGCTTCCACTCGCCCCTGGAGCAGCAGGTCCTGCGTTCGGTCCTGCGCCGCCACGGTCGCGTCGTCAAGGTCCTGGCGCGGGGCCTGACCGACTACCACCCGCCCGAGCTGGAACTGGAACCCTTGGAGCAAGGGCGCATGCTGGTGTTGTCCCCTTTCCCGGAGCAGGTTGATCGCACCACCCGCGAGACCTCGCTGGCGCGCAATCGGCTGGTTCTGGCCATGGCTACCGATTTGGTCATTCCCCACGTCTCGCCCAATGGCGGCCTCGCGGCGGTGGTGGCTGAGATGCGGCCAGACTGGTCGGAGACTTCAGTTTCCCTGACAAACTAATCCGCGGCAATAATGCCTCATTAGCGCCTACACCATGATTATCAAACGCTAACGAAAACGACTGGAGGAGGTCTTATGACCCTGGCCGAAAAAATCTAC
>SBFV01000067.1 GCA_006227775.1 Gammaproteobacteria bacterium
GGCGGAGATGCCCCGGTAACTTGGACCGCCACTCACTCATCAGAATCAGGGTGCATTGCACGGTCTCGACCCGGATGGGCGCCCGAATAGGCCGATGCTCCGCCAAATGATCAGATTGCGGGTGAAGTGGGAACTAGCACCCCATCCGCGAGTCTCGATGAGGCGTACGCCAAGTATCCGGGCACCCCAGAAACTGCCGTATGGCCTGGATGGTGTCTAAGGTTGGCCTGGATCTGTTTCCCGCTTTCAGTATCCCGGGGTGGCGACGATAATAGCCTCCCAAACCAGGTAGATTCCCCGCTGCCGGGGAATGGATCCCCAACCCAGGCCAGTTACCCGCCGTGCCAGGGAGGGTCGGGAAGTCAGCAACTGTCTGCTTCACCGCAGAAACCATCCATATTACAGAGACCCCAGTCACATGGGGCGGTCACCATGTCAAAACCCAGTCTCGCAGACGATCAGCCCAGAAAGCAAGAGAACGCCGCCGCGGACGGCGAGTCCTTTGTCTTTCTGGATCGCCAGGGTAAACGCTGGCCCCGGTTCAAGCGTTACCTCCTGGTGCTGGGGGGGGTGGCGACCCTGGCGCTGGTGCTCTTCATCCAGACCCTGATGGTCCCCTCCAGCCTCAGCTTGCCGCCAGCGGCGGAGGGGATCAAGACCCGGCTGATGGCCTCACCGGCGGGCGGTTTGGGCGCCGAGGCGGCGGTGAAACCGGTATGGCTGGATTTCGCCAGGAACGGCATGGGACAGGTTGCCATGGCCCCCGCAACCGCCGCCCCGAAGGGTGCCCCGTCCTCCTCAGCGGGCGGCGAGATCCGCCTAGGCTTTATCGAGAACTGGGACCCGGCTGGCCTCACCTCCCTCAAGGCCAACGCCGGGCACCTGACTCATCTGGCCCCCGACTGGCTTTATCTGGAGGGTGGCGAGGGGGACCTCCGCGTCACCGCCAGCGAGGCGGTGGTGGATCTGGCGGGGGAGGCGGGGTTGGCCCTGGTACCCCTGCTACGCAACCTGGATGCCAACGACACCTGGCAACCCGAGGTGATCGAGAACCTGCTCTCGGGTCCCCAGGCCCTGACCCGCCAGGAACGGCTGACGACCAACCTGGTGACGACCCTCAAGGACCTGGATGCCCGGGGCGTCCTCGTCGACTGGCAACAGATCGACCCCTTTTTCAAGGATACCCTGACCGCCTTTCTCGGCCGGCTGGCCACCAGCCTGCACGCGGAGGGCCTGGAGCTATGGCTCAGCGTCCCGGCGCGCCGCCAGCTCGTCCTGCTGGACCTGGCGGACCTGGCCCCGCTCGTGGACCGCTTCGTCGCCAATCTTTACGACGAGAACGCCGAGCTGGACCCGCCGGGGCCGGTAGCCTCCCAGGCCTTTTTCGCTGGCTGGCTCGATACGCTGGTCAAGGGCTATGGCCGCCCCGACCAGTGGATCGTCGGCCTCGGCGCCTATGGTTATGACTGGCGGGCGGGGGACACCGAGGCCAGTCTGATCAGTTTCGAGGACGCCATGGCCCGGGCGGGGCGTTCGGGACAGCGGGACCTGGCCTTCGACCCCCAGGCCCTCAATCCCGGGTTCAGCTACCAGGATCAGGCCGCGGTGCACCAAGTCTGGTTCCTGGACGCCGTCACCTTCCTCAATCAACTGACGGCGACCCGGATGCGCCAGGCGGGCGGGGTCGCCATCTTCCGGCTGGGTACGGAGGACCCGGACATCTGGTCCCTGTTGAGCCGCGACCCGAACCGACCCCTGGGATGGGCGGAACTGGCCCAGCTCGAAACCCTCAGTCCTGGGGAGGCCATGGCCCATGTCGGCCAGGGCAGCCTGCTGCACTTGGACGATCAGCGCGGCGAGGGACGGCGGCGCGTTACCCTGGGTCAGGGTCCCGCGGGGCAGCCCCAGGCCAGTGCCCGCTACGAGCAGTTCCCCGGTTATCTGACCCTGGTCCACGAGGGGGCCGGCCCCCCCGACGCCGTCGCCATCACCTTCGACGACGGTCCGGACCCGGACTGGACCCCTGCCCTGCTCGACATCCTCAAGGCCGAGGGGGTGAAGGCCACCTTCTTCCTCATCGGCGCTAATATGGAGCAGCACCCGGATCTGGTGCGCCGCATCGTCCGGGAGGGGCACCTGATCGGCGTCCACACCTACACCCATCCCAATATCGCCGAGGTGTCGGAGGAGCGGGCGCGCCTGGAGCTCAACGCCACCCAGCGGCTGATCGAGTCCCTCACCGGCCAGTCCACCATCCTCTTCCGCCCGCCCTACAACGCCGATTACAACCCCTATACTCCCGAGGAGCTGGTCCCTATCCACATCGCCCAGCAAATGGGCTATCTGACGGTGACCATGGACATCGACCTCCAGGACTGGGAGCAGCCCGGGGTGGAGACCATGCTGGACCGGGTGCGTATTGGGCGTCATCACGGCGGCAGCGTGATCCTGCTCCATGACGCCGGCGGTGATCGTTCCCAGACCGTCGAGGCCCTGCCGGAGATCATCCGTTACCTGCGCGCCCGGGGGGACAATATCCTGCCCCTGCCGGAGCTGCTGGGTATTCCCGCCGCCCAGCTCATGCCCGCGTTGCCCCCCCAGCAACAGCCCCTGCTGCGCCTGATCAGCGACACGGGCTTCGACGCCATCTACGCCATCGGCAATTTCCTCTGGGCCCTGCTGATCCTGGCCACCGCTCTGACCCTGGCCAAGACCCTGATCGTGATCACCCTGGCCCTGCGCGGCCGGCGCGCCCAGCGCCAGGCCCTGGCCGCCAGCGCCTGGCCCCCCGATCGCGATCCGGCCGGCGACTGTCCGCCCGCCCTGTGCCCCCCGGTGTCGGTGCTGATCGCCGCCTATAACGAGGCCAAGGTCATCCGCCAGACCCTCAGGTCCGTCCTCGACACCCGCTACCCCGGCCCCCTGGAGGTGATCCTGGTCGACGACGGTTCCCGGGATGGTACCGGGGACATCGTCGCCGCCCTGGCCCGGGAGGATGACCGCATCCGCCTGCTGCGCCAGCCCAACCGTGGCAAGGCGCGGGCCCTGAGCCGTGGCCTGGAGGAGGTCCGCCATGGCATTGTCGTCAGCCTGGATGCCGACACCCAGTTCCAGCCCGATACCATCACCGAGCTGGTGCGGCCCTTCACCGATCCGCGGGTGGGGGCCGTCTCCGGCCGGGCGCGGGTGGGTAACCTGGCGAGCCTCTTCGGTCGCTTTCAGGCCCTGGAATACTCCTGCGGTTTCAATCTCGACCGCCGCGCCTACGATCACTGGAACTGCATCACCGTGGTCCCCGGAGCGGTGAGCGCGTTCCGCCGGGAGGCGATCCGCGCCGCCGGCGGCATCAGTACCGACACCCTGGCGGAGGACACGGACCTGACCCTGAGCCTGCACCGCCAGGGCTACCGCATCCGCTACGCCCCCCGGGCGGTGGCCTGGACCGAGGCGCCGGAGACGGCGCGCACCTTCGCCCGTCAGCGTTTCCGCTGGGCCTTCGGCACCCTCCAGTGCCTGTGGAAACACCGCGATCTGCTCTTCAACCGGCGCCATGGCGCCCTGGGCTGGTTCAGCCTGCCCAATGCCTGGTTCTTCAACTTCGTCCTGGTGGCCATCGGTCTGCTGGTGGACGTCGTCCTCCTGGCGGCCCTGATCCTCAATCCCACCAACGGCCTGCTGTATGCCTACTTTTTCACCTTCATCGCCGCCGATATGCTGCTGGCGGCGGTGGCCTACGGGATCGAGCGAGAGCCCCTGCGCCAGGTGTGGCTGATCCTGCCGATGCGTTTCATCTACCGGCCGGTATTCAATTACGCCGTCGCCAAGGCCATCCTCAAGGCCCTCAAGGGCGTCTGGGTGGGCTGGGGCAAGCTGGACCGTACCGCCTCCGTCGCCCCCGGCCTGCCAGCGGGGGGGAGAGGATGAGGCCGTCGTCGTCATGCCGCTGGCGGGCGAGAATGACACGGGTGCTGTCTTTACCGCGCGGAAGGAGGATGAGGCCGGTGACCTTATTACCGCCCTGGGCATGGGCTCTGGTCCTTTGCCTGTCGCTTGCCACGGCCTGCGGCCGGGTGGAGGAGGAGACGGAGGCCCGGCGGGTGGCGGCGGAGCCCGTCCCCGCCGGGCCCCTGGAGCTGGTCTTCCCCGCGGGGGGTGCCTATACCGGCGCCTATGTGGATTTCGGCGAGGGTGAGGACGATGTCACCTACGATGCCATCGCCGACTTCGAACGGATGACCGGCAAGCACCTCGCCTTGGTCGCCTTCGGCAGCTTCTGGGGGGAGCAGGCCTTTCCCGACAAGCAGGCGCGCATCATCGCGGCCTACGGGGCGGTGCCCCTGATCTTCTGGTCACCCTGGGACCGGCCCTATATGGAAAACCGGGGGCCGGATCGCTTCAACGTCCCCGCCATCCTGGCCGGAACCTGGGACGACTATATCGACCGCTGGGCCGATGGCGCCAAGGCTTACGGCAAGCCGCTGCTCGTTACCTGGGGCCTGGAGGCCAACGGGAGCTGGTTCCCCTGGTCCGGCGTCTTCTATGGCGGGGGGGAGATCATCGGCGCGGAGAACGGCCGTACCCTCTACGCTGGCCCTGAACGGGTGAAGCAGGCCAACCGCTACGTCATCGACCGGGTCCGCGCCCGGGGGGCCGACAATATCCTCTGGGGTTACCACGCCAACAACGCCTCCCTGCCCAAGGGCACCGACTGGAACAGCATCGCCGCCTACTACCCGGGCGATGCCTACGCCGACTGGCTGGGCCTGAGCGTCTACGGCAAGATCCAGCGCTTCGACGGCTGGCCCTCCTTCCACGATGTCATGGAGGACGCCTACTCCGAGCTGCACCGCATCAATCCCGCGAAGCCCATGATCCTGGCCGAATGGGGCGTGGGTGAGTTTCCGCCCGACGACAAGGCGGACTTCATCCGCACCGCCCTCGCCTCCCTCAAGGACCAGTACCGGCTGTTCCGCGCCGCCGTCTTCTGGCACGAACGCTGGGAGACCGAGGAGGGCACCTTCTCCAATCTGCGCGTCAACTCCTCTCCCGAGTCCCTGGCCGCCTATCGCGAGGGGGTGGCCGACCCCTGGTGGCTGGACAAGCCGCTGTTTAGGCCCAAAGGGGCGGCCGCTTCATCCCC
>SBFV01000115.1 GCA_006227775.1 Gammaproteobacteria bacterium
CAGTGGTGAGGTCGAACAGGATCCCGGCCAGTTGCGCGATCAAAAGGCTGTTTGCGGGGGTCGCCACGTGGACGTGGCGGATCCCCTGGGCACGGCACCATCGACCGAAGAGCCAGGCGGGCAGCAACAGGGCCAGGGTCCGGAGCATGTTGGCCCCGCCATCCCGCTGGATCCGGTACGCATACCGCCAGCAACGCAGCATGCGTATCGGATACCAGAGGGGAAGGAGCAGGGCGGCGGTCAGAACCTCCAGTACCGATGGGGGCCAGACGTAGAAGATCTGACCCTTGACCTCGGCAACGAAGGCATGCCGGGCATAGTCCTGGGGACTTGGCACCCGCGTGGAGGCCAATTTCACTTCCAGGCCGGTTTCCCGTAACCCGCGGATCTCGCGCCATAGCCAGGAATGGGTATGCCCGGGAAACTCGGGCATAAGGAACGCGATGCGATGTTGCTTGGTAATTGCTGTTGCCACGAGTGATCCCGGGGGCCTGCGCCCGAGGTCGAAAGGGATGATGGGGCGCGAAGAGAAAGGCAATCCAGTTGCTTCCGCGCCTTGGATTGAATGGTAGCTCGACGTTAACGAGTGCCGGAGGACCCGTCAAGCCATCATCGGAGTTGAGGTATTCCCCAAGAGGCGCGGTAGCCGGGGATACTAGGCTGGATACCGCTGGGCCATCCACTGGTATCCGGGCGGGTTATGAGCTAAATTCAGCCAATGCCGGATACTTATATCCATTCTTCCTCTTTCCGCGAGATTAGGCTGACAACGCCAAGCAGATCGCTGGAACCTGGCCGGCCCCTTTCATCAGGCGCATGTCATGGTAACGCCGCGCAAGGATTCCGCCGGGCCGCGCCGCGGCCTTTCGGGTCCTGACCGGGAGCCACTGCCTTGACCCCCCTGGTCCCCCTGATGATGTGGGGGTGGATCCCCTTCACCCTCTGGCTGTTCACCCGATTCAAGCACCGCCATGCGGTGATCGCCGGTTTCGCCTTGTCCTGGATGTTCCTGCCCCAGTACAAGTATGTCTTTACCGGTATACCGAATTACACCAAAGTCTCGGCGATGAGTTACAGCATCCTGTTGGGGACCCTGATTTTCAACAGTGAGATTTTCAAGCGCTACAAATTCCATCCCCTCGATCTGCCCGTCATCCTGTTCTGCTTTTCGCCGTTCATTTCCTCGGTGGTCAACGGTCTCGGGGCCTACGACGGCCTTTCATCCGTGCTGAACCGCACCGCGCCATGGGGTCTGCCCTATTTCATCGGCCGGCTCTATTTCACCGAGCGCAGTCATCTGGCGGAACTCGGATTCGGCATCTTTCTGGGGGCACTGATCTACATCCCCTTCTGCCTGTTCGAAGTGGTGATGAGCCCCAACCTCCACAACATGGTCTATGGCTTTCATCCCCACAGTGATTTCAGCCAGACCAAAAGGGGAGGTGGCTGGCGTCCCCAGGTCTTCATGGAGCATGGGCTGATGGCGGCCATGTGGCTGGTCACCGGTTTCCTTAGCGGCTTTCAGTTGCTACGTTCGGGCTGGCTGTATGAAAAATTCCCCAAATGGAAATTCATCTGGCTCCCCCTCCTGGGTCTGCTCGGCGTCACCGTGGTCCTCGCCAAATCCTCGGGTGCCCTGCTTCTGATGCTTCTCGGCATCGGCTTGTTATACGTCGTGCATTTCACCCGTTCGTCCCTGCCGATCTGGGTGGTCCTGCTCTTGCCGATCCTTTACCTCCTGGGCCGCGGCAGCGGCGTTTGGGACGGCCACGATCTGCTCGAATATGCCTCCCGCATGGGCGATCCCGACCGCGTCTCTTCCCTGGCCACGCGTTTACACCACGAGAACATTCTCGGCGATCGCGCCCGGGAACAGCCCATCTTTGGCTGGGGCGGTTGGGACCGTTCCTTCGTTCGTGACGAGGAGGGCAAGATCATCTCCGTCCCGGACGGCTTCTGGATCCTGATCTTTGGCTATAACGGCATCTTTGGCCTCGGATCATTGTTCACTCTGCTGCTGTTACCGGCCCTGCTCTTCCTGCTCAAATATCCCGCGAGACAATGGCGAGATCCCCAGGTGGCGGCCATCGCCGCCATGCCCTTGCTGATGATCATGTTCGCGATCGATAGCCTGATGAACGCCATGTTCAATCCGCTGATCGTTCTACTCGCCGGCTCCCTGACCAGCCTCTGGCTCCTCGGGGGCCAGGAAACCAGGCCCTCCTCACCGCTCGCTCAACCACCACCGCAACGACCCGCCACCCGTTTGTTCTGACCCCACCAGCCGCGCGGATACCCCAGGGTGTCCGCGCGCGAAACCAGTCCCTAGAGCCTCATCATCACCCGCCATGAGCCACCCTCGCCCTCCGGGTCCCCGCGCCTCTGAATCCCCCTTCCCCAGTTCCCTCTTCAGGGTGAAAGTCACGTCAAAATGTCTCATTTTTATGGGGGTGGCGCCCCCCCTCATCAGAGTTAGGGTGATAGACGAGGAAATATCTTTCATTTCCATCGGCATGGGGAGCGCCCTCATCCCAGCTAGCGCGACGAAAGGCGGGCGGAGGGGGCCTGAATGACGACCACCCATCAACTGGCCGTGCGTGGCGCCTTCTGGACCCTGACCGGCTATGGCCTGTCCCAGATCCTGCGCCTGGGCAGCAACCTGGTACTGGCCTGGCTCCTGTTTCCGGAGGCCTTCGGCCTGATGGCGCTGGTCACGGTCTTTCTGCAAGGCTTGCAAATGACCTCGGACATCGGACTCGGCCCCAGCATCATCCAGAACAAGCAGGGAACGGACCCCGTGTTTCTGCGCACGGCCTGGACCTTGCAGATCCTGCGGGGACTCTTGCTCTGGCTGATTGCCTGGCTCCTCGCCCAGCCGGTGGCTGATTTCTTCGCCGCCAACGACCCCATGGCCGGGATGCTGGCGGATATTTTGCCCATCATCGGCCTGACGGCCCTGATCGACGGCTTTGCCTCCACCGGCATCCACCTGCTCAACCGCCAACTGGCCATGGCGCGACTGGTCGCCCTGGATCTGCTGTCCTCCCTCATCTCTTATGCCGTGATCATCCTCTGGGCCTGGCTAAGTCCCGAGATCTGGGCAATCGTGGCCGGAGGCCTGACCTATAGCCTGGTCCGAACCCTGCTCAGTCATGTATGGAACCCCGGGGTCCGGGACCGCCTAGGCTGGGATGGGGATGCCTTCCGGGAACTGTTCCACTTCGGACGTTGGGTGTTCCTGAGCACCCTGGTCACCTTCCTGGCCCGCAATCTGGACCGGCTGATGCTCGGCAAATTCGTGGCCATGACCCAGTTGGGAATCTACAGCCTAGCGATGACCTTTGCCCAGGTCGCCATCCAGGTCGCCGTTCAGCTCAGCGCCAAGGTCCTCTTTCCCCTGTTGAGCCGCCTTCAAGATGATCCCGAACGACTGGTCAACGCCTGCCTGCGCGCCCGCCGGCCGGTGCTCTGGCTGAGCGGCGCCTTCTGCTCCGGCTTCGCCCTGATCGCGCCGCTGTTCTTCGACACCCTCTACGATGACCGCTACGCCGAGGCCGGCACCTTGGCGCAGTGGCTGTCCCTCTATGTCTGGACCCACATCCTCCTGGTCAGCATGGATCGCATCCCCTTGTCCCTGGGCCAACCCCGGGCCCTGTTCATCGCCAACCTGGCGACCACCCTCACCCTGCCCCTCGCCCTGCCCGGCTACTGGTACCTGGGCCTGCCGGGCTTCATCCTGGGCATGACCCTAGCAAATCTGGTTGCGCTGGGTTACCTGATCCTAACCCTGCCCTGCGGTCGTGCCCTCATGACCTGGCAAAGCACCCTGTTCTCCCTGGGCTTCCTGCTCTATACCCTGCCACTGATCCTGCTACTGAAAGACCCCCACCTCTTCGGCAGCCCGCTGCTGCGGGGGGGGATGATCATGCTGGCCGCCAGCCTCCCGCCACTGGCCGGCATCGGCTACACCTGGAAGGCCCTACGTTCCAGAGCGGGTTAAACCATCCGCGGCTACCGATCCCGCTCAAGTCTGAGCCCCCGCCTCAGCGCCGCAAACGCCAGAGGCCCTGGAGGGCGTCCGGCCCCAGCACCGGCACCCAGCGGCCTTCAGTTTCCAGCGCCCGCATCACCTCGGGGCGAGGCCTAACCTGCCCGGTCGCCACCAGGGCTGCAGGCGGTTCCGCTACCCAGCCGGAGGCGTAGATCGCCCCGGAGGACGCCCGTTCCAAGGCCAACCCGGCAAGTTCGCCGGCGGGGAGATTGCGCACGGCCAGGACTTCCGCCGCACCATAAAAGCGCACCATGGCATCGGAGAGATAGCCGCCGTTAGTCAGCACCAGATCCCCGGGCCGCAGTTGAGCGATCAGGTCGCGGTTCACCGCGTACCAGTAGTCGCGCTCCCGATCCTGCATTGGTTGGATGCTGCCGATGAGATTGGCGGCGACGATGGCCAGGGTCAACACCCAGGCCAGATGCCGGCTCCAGGGGTCCCCCAGGGCCTGCAACCGGAGCGCGACCAGGATGACCAGGAAGGGCAGGGGAAAGATCCAGAACTCGGGATTGGCCGGTTCCCACCAGGTGTTGAAGAGGGCATAAATCACCAGGACCGCCCAGGCCGTGCCCCGGACCCAGGTTCGTTCCGGCACACCGGGGCCGGTTTCCGGTCGCGCCCTCAGCCAGACCAGGCGGATGGCCAGCACCAGGGTGGCGGGCACGGCGATGGCGAGCAATAGCAGGTAGATAGCCACCCGGACCGGCCCCAGGGACGCCACCAGAAAGCTCTCTTCCAGCAGCAACTTGCCGGGAAACAGGCGGCCAAAACCGGCCGCCAGGACCTCGTTGGCAAACAGGGCATGGCCGCCGATGACCGCCCGGCCGGCGCCTATCAGGGCCTTCAGCGGGCTGGTCGCCGTCCACTCGCTCCAGGCGCCACCCGCGGCGTAACCGAGGATCCACTGCACCAGACCGGGCAGGGTACGCTGTCCGAACACCCCGACCCCGACCAGGACGTAACTGCCGAAGATCAGGACAACCGCCCCGCCGATGGCCAGGATAAAGCGCCCCAGGCTGCGCAATCGCTCCGGCCCGGGCCGATCCCGTGTCACCA
>SBFV01000427.1 GCA_006227775.1 Gammaproteobacteria bacterium
GGTGCTTGTCGATAGCCATTGCGCTGTCTCTCCTGTCTTTCTTAAGCGGAAAGCTGTGGTAGCCCTGATCCAGGGCCCCGCGACTTGAAAGGACCGCGGAACCCCCTAATTTCTGTACTCGGTGGCGACGCCTGAACCGCGCCTGATCTGCTCGAACACCTTGCCCGGCCACGGAACAAGGTTTAACGCCAAACACTATAACGCCGACTCCTTAGGGGGGATATTCCACCGTCGGGGAGATGGGATGAGAGCCAACTATCCCCTTTGGGATAAGCGCCTCGGCTCCCGCCCCAGCCGACCCCTCGGCACATCCCCGGGGTGCTGGCCACGCCTTCGTGCTCGCTCCGGGAAAATGAATTATTCAAGGATGTTACGTCAACCTCCCCGGTTAGTCAATGATCTCTAATATAAGCGGAAACTTATCAATTTTGCCGTTGCGATCAGCCCATTCCGGGTGCCGGCTCCGACAGCCTCCCCGCTGACGGGCACAGGGCCAGGCTGGCGGATTCATCCCCCGGGCGTGGACGTCGTCCCAAGTTGCATTCAGTCCCATCGCCGGCATATTGCCCTTGTCCGCCCATCCACCGAGAAGCCGAAACCATGTTGAAACTGAGTGACATTCTGGTAGCGCACAAGGAGATCGAGTCCTTCGAGGATCTCACCCCGATCATTCAGGATATCGCCCGCGGAGGCGAGCGCTTCTTCCGTATCGATCTCAAGCCTCCCTACCCGGATACCCCGGAGAACTGGGAAGATCGCCTCGAGGCCGTCTTCAGCGGCCGTATCCGTTAGCCTGCCAGGTAAACCGAACGATGCCCATGGATCTCATGCCTTTCGATCTCGACAGCCGGCGGTTGACCGACACGGCGGCCGATTCCATCCTCAACCGTGGCGGTGAACGGGCCGCTCTCGAATCCCACCTCGAGGCCTTGCGGGACCGACTGGAAGAATTGGTGCGTGATCAGGCCAGCATCACCGCCCTCGCCGATGTCCGGTTACAAATGGCGCGGGCGCTGGTAAGCCTGGAGCGCGGCGGGGAAGCCTGGCAACTCGGGCGACAGGTGCTGGACGTCTTCATCGCTCACGAGGACTACGAATCCGCCGCCGACGCCTGCGATGTCCTGTTCCAGGCCGATCAACCCCAGTCACTGGCGGCCCTGGGGCAGGGTATCTGGCTGGCCGTCACCTACCCGATCGATCCCGATCTGACGGTGGAACTCCTCACCCATGTGGTCGACGAAACCCCTGACGACGCCGATGGCGCGGCCGTCGCCGCCACCACGGCCCTCTTCATCGCCGACCTGCGGGCCCAGGGGACCCAACGGGACAATCTGATGTTCTTCGCCGGTCAGATCCTCGGCCAGGTTGCCCGCCGCCACGCCGGCGTCGACACCCAACAGGCCTTCGATCACTGGATGGAGAAACTGGAACTCAAGGAACCGGGCAAATTCCTGGTCCGCTTGCGCAACGTGGTCGATGTCCTGGTCCAGGATGACTGGTGGTTCGACCGCGAGGCGCTCCGGGCCCGCCTGCCCGTCAACTGATTATCGCGACGACCATGACGCTTTACTGGCAAGAAGACCTGTCCGAACAACACTGCGAGGTCCCGACCGACATCCTGGACATCCTCTTTACCCTGGATGGCAAGCGGTTGCCGGTCGATCACGCCCACGCCCTGATGCGCGCCATCGCCGGAGTCCTGCCCTGGTTCGAGGAGGAGCCGGGACTGGGGATCCACAGCATCCACGTCGCCGGCTCCCAGAATGGCTGGGAACGGCCGGAGCACGGTACCCATAGCCACATCCTGCTGTCCCGCCGCACCAAACTGACCATCCGCGCCCCCCGTGACCGGATGGAATCCCTCATCGCCGCCCTGAGCGGGGTCACCCTGGACGTGAACGGCTGCCCCCTGACCCTGGGGGCGGCCAAGACGCGGCTGCTCAGCAAGGAGACCACGCTCTTCTCCCGGTACCTGGTCAGCCTGCCCGGCGAAAGCGAGGGGGACTTTCTCACCCGCGCCGCCGCCGAGCTGGCCGCCCTGGACATCCGGTTGCGCAAGGCCCTGTGCGGCAAATCCCTGACCCTCGCCATCCCGGATGGCGTCCTTGAGACCCGCAGCCTGCTCCTCGCCGACCTGGCTCCCGAGGAATCCATCCGTCTCCAACGTCACGGTCTGGGCCCGTATCGCGCCATGGGCTGCGGTCTCTTCATACCCCACAAAGGCATAGAGTCGGTGCGCAAGGGGGGCTAGCCTCAGACCCCCAGCAGGAGGCGGGCCGGGTCCTCCAGCATGTCCTTGATGGTGACCAGGAACTGTACGGCGTCCCGTCCGTCGATGATGCGGTGATCGTAGGAGAGGGCCAGGTACATCATGGGCCGGGGGAGGATCTGACCCTTCACCACCATGGGCCGCTCCTGGATCTTGTGCATCCCGAGGATGGCGCTCTGCGGCGGGTTGAGGATGGGGGTGGAAAGCAGGGAGCCGAAGACGCCGCCATTGGTGATGGAAAAGGTACCGCCGGTGAGATCCTCGAAGCTGAGACTGCCCTCCTTGGCCTTGAGGCCGAACTCGGTGATGCCCTGCTCGATGTTGGCCATGCTGAGTTGATCGCAGTTGCGCAGGATGGGCACCACCAGGCCACGGGGGCTGCTGACGGCGATGCCGATGTCATAGTAGCCGTGGTAGATGATGTCGCTGCCATCCACCGAGGCATTCATGATCGGGAAGCGGCGCAAGGCCTCCACGGCGGCCTTGACGAAGAAGGACATGAAGCCCATGCGCACGCCGTGGGTCTTCTCGAAGGATTCCTTGTACTTGTCGCGCAGGTCCATGATCGGCCGCATGTCCACCTCGTTGAAGGTGGTGAGGATGGCGGCCGTCTGCTGGGCCTGGACCAGGCGCTCGGCGACCCGGGCGCGCAAGCGGGTCATGGCTACCCGCTGCTCGGGTCGGCCCGCTTCCCCACTCAGGGATGGGGCCTGAGCCGCCAGGGGCCGGGCGGCGGTCTCGGCATCCACGGCGGGAGCGGCGGCCTCGCGCTGATCGAGGTGGGCGACCACGTCCGCCTTATGGATGCGTCCACCCTTGCCGCTGCCGGCGATGTCCGCGGGGTTGAGGTCGAGCTCCTTGACCAGGCGACGGGCCGCCGGTGCCAGCAGGGGTTCTCCGCCCGGGGCGGTGGCGGCCACCGCGGGGGCCGATGCCGCCGCCGGCGGGGTTGAGGGGGCGGTTTCCGCGGCCGCGCCGATACGGGCGAGAACGGTCGTCGCCGTCACCGTCTCCCCTTCCCCGATCAGAACTTCGGTCAAGTGGCCATCGGCGGGCGCCGGTACTTCCAGAACGACCTTATCCGTTTCCAGATCGACCAGGTTTTCGTCTTTCTTGACCGGATCGCCCGGCTTTTTATGCCAGGCCAGGACGGTGGCGTCGGCGACGGACTCCGGAAGGGCGGGAACGAGGACTTCAGTGGTGGTGGTCATAGCGGGATCCTGGGATTCTGTTTTTCATTGATCTGGCCGGTAAGCGCCTCGTCGATGAGGCGTTCCTGCTGTTCGACATGGACGTGACGGTGGCCGCACGCCGGGGCGGCGGAAGGGGCGCGCCCGACGTAGCCCACCTGCCGGTTTTCCGCCAGGAGACGGTGAAAACGGTGCTTGATCTGGTCCCAGGCACCCTGATTTTTATGTTCCTCCTGACACCAGATGATCTGGGTCGCGGCAGTGTAGGGGGCGAGGGCGGCCTCGAAATGGGCCTTGGGCCAGGGGTAGAGCTGCTCGACGCGCAGGATGGCCACGTCCGTCAAGCCCCGGCTGCGGCGAGCCTCCAGCAGATCGTAGTAGACCTTGCCGCCACAGAGGATCACCCGCCTGACCGCCGCCGGGTCCAGGGGGTCGATCTCGCCGATCACCGGGTGGAAGCGTCCGGACTCCAGTTCATCCAGGCTGGAGGTCGCCAGTCGGTGGCGCAGCAGACTCTTGGGGGTCATGACGATCAGGGGCCGGCGATAGTGACGCAGCATCTGGCGACGCAGCAGATGGAACATCTGGGCCGGGGTGCTGGGGACGCAGACCTGGACGTTATCCTCGGCGCACAGTTGGAGGTAACGCTCCAGGCGGGCGGAAGAATGCTCGGAACCCTGGCCCTCCAGCCCATGGGGCAGCAGCATCACCAGGCCGCATTCCAGGTTCCATTTGGTGCCGGCGGAGGTGATGAACTGGTCGATCACCACCTGGGCCCCATTGGCGAAATCGCCGAACTGGGCCTCCCAGAGGGTCAGCTCGTTGGGCTCCGTGGTGGCGTAGCCATATTCGTAGGCCAGGACCGCCTCCTCCGAGAGGATGGAATCGATGGCGATGAAGGCCCCCTGGTAGTCGCTCAGGTGCTGGAGGGGGCTGTAACTCTCGCCCGTGGCCTGGTCGTGGATCTTGGCATGGCGATGGAAGAAGGTACCGCGACCGCAGTCCTGGCCCGAGAGCCGCACGCCATAGCCCGCGTCCAGCAGGCTGGCATAGGCCAGGTTCTCGCAAAAACCCCAGTCGGCCAGCAGATCGCCCTTGGCCATCTTGCGCCGCTCGTTCCAGAGCTTGCTGACGCGGGGATGAAGTTCGAAGCCCTCGTGCACCACCAGCAGGCGTTTGGCCAGATCCTGGATCTTTTCCCGGGGCAGGCCGGTAGCGATATCCTGGTCCCAGTCCTGCCCGGCGAAGGCCCGCCAGGAGGCGCGATAGGCATTTTCGAGGCCACGCACGACCGGTCTGGCGATAGCCACGCCCTGCTCGATGGCGCCGCGATATTTCTCCACCATCCCATCGGCATCCTCCCGGTTGAGGAGCCCCATGCCGATGAGGCGCTCGGCATAGACCTCGCGGGAGGTGGGATGAGCGCGGATCTTTTTGTACATCATCGGCTGGGTCACGGCGGGCTCGTCGGCCTCGTTGTGACCCAGGCGACGGTAGCAGATGAGGTCGATGACGACATCCTTGTGGAATTCATTGCGGAAATCCAATGCCATGCGGATGCAGAAGATCACCGCTTCGGGGTCGTCCCCGTTCACATGGAAGACCGGGGCCTCGACCATCTTGGCCACGTCCGTGCAGTAGGGCGTGG
>SBFV01000254.1 GCA_006227775.1 Gammaproteobacteria bacterium
GGGACTGATCGAATTCGCGCGGCGCCATCCCTTGCCGCGCTTGCCCCTCCTGACCACGATCTCTACGGCGGGGGTGCGGTATTTTGGCGATGTTGCGGTCGAACTGGAGCCGGCGAGCCTGCACAGTTATACCGTGGCAAAAAACACCCTGGAACCTAACAATAACCAAGGAGTAGCTCATGTAAACATAGAACCGGTTGTTCCCTCATCTTGATCGGAATCATGTTGTTAAATAAATGAGCCGAGGAGTAATCATTATGAAAATCAAGAATCACCGCCTGATGATCAACGACCAGGAAGCTGTTCCCTACCGACCAAGCCCAAACAAGGGGGGCCACATTGATCCCCATGAATATCTTGTCATGCACTTCACCGCCGGCGCCAGCGCGGAATCCAGCATTAACTGGCTGACCAATCCCGCCGCCAGAGCATCGGCCCACCTGGTCATTGGCCGGGATGGCGGCGTCACCCAACTGGTGCCTTTCGATCAGCGCGCCTGGCATGCCGGGCGGAGTGAATGGGCCAATCGGGTAGGGCTGAACAGCTACTCCATTGGCATTGAACTGGATAACGCGGGCCAGCTTCATCGTCAGGGCGCCCGCTGGGTCACCGCCTTTGGCCGGGTCATTGCGGACGATGACGTGGTGATCGCCAGGCACAAAAACGGCGGTCCGGAGATCGGCTGGCATGCTTTCACCGAACGTCAACTGGAAAGCGCAGCGGAGGTGGCCGTATTGTTAGTTGAAAAGTACCGGTTGCTGGATGTAGTCGGTCACGATGATATTGCGCCGGGCCGGAAAACGGACCCGGGTCCCGCCTTTCCGATGCGCAGTTTCCAGGCTCGCGTCATGGGCCGCCGGGGCGATGAGGTTTACCGAACCACGACGGCGCTGAATATCCGCAGTGGTCCCGGAACTGAGCACGCCACTTTGCCCGGGAGCCCGCTGCCCGACGGGACTCAGGTCATCGTGCTCAACAGTCAGGGCCTTTGGCAGTTCGTCGATGTGCTGTCTCCGGTGAACGGGGAAATGGACCTCCAGGGTTGGGTTCATGGCCGTTATCTGGCGCCGGCATAAGGGGTGACGGTCCCCCGCCAGGGCCGGCGGGTCCTAGCGGGGCTGATCGGGCTGATGGTGATTGCCGGGTGTTGCGCGCCTTCTACCAGTTCGGTAGCGAAGACTTCATCCGGGTCATCCACCACCCGCATCCAGCCCCAGCCGGTGTGGGAGGAGTAGGAGCACCCCGAGACCTAAACCAATCCCCGAGACCCGCCATGGCGGATCTGATCCAGGAAGGCCACCAGCCGCTCCTCTGCCCAGTACCGGGGCCGCCAGGGCAGGCGCCCCGAGACGAAGCCCACATGCCCGCCCCCCTCGGAGACCTCCAGGGTGGTCGCCGGGCCGAGCTCGGCGGCGCTGGGAAGGGTGCTGGGGAACATGAAGGGGTCGTCGCGGGCATGGAGGATCAGGGTGGGGGTCGCGATCCCCGCCAGGAACTGGCGGCAGCTACAGCGGTTGTAATAGTCGTGGGCCCCGGCGAAACCATGGAGCGGGGCGGTGACCTGGTCGTCGAAGGCGAAGAAACTCCGGAGCCGCGCGACATCCACCCCCAAGGGGGAGGGGAGGGTGGCGAACTTTCGCTGATAGGATGCCCGCAGTCGCCCCACCAGGTGGCGCTGGTAGAGCCGCGAGAATCCCCGATCGAGCCGCCCCACCGCATCCCCCAGCCGAAACGGCACCGAGATCGCCACCGCCGCCCGCAGCGGGATGGGTGGAGGCCGCTCGCCCAGGTACTTGAGGAGCAGGTTCCCCCCCAGCGAGTAACCCACCGCGGCGAACGGCGGCTCGCCGAGCCTCCCAGCCAGGTGTGCCAGCACGCTCAGCAGGTCCTCGGTGGCGCCCGAGTGGTAGCCGCGGGGAAGGCGGTTGGGGGTCCCGCTACAGCCGCGAAAATACATGAACACCGGCCGATAGCCGGCCGCGGCCAGAGCGGAGAGCGTGCCCCCGGCATAGTGCGAGTCGAGCGAGCCCTCCAGACCGTGGAGCACCAGCACACAGGGACCCTGGGCCCCGCGGACCCAGCTCAGGTCGATGAAATCCCCGTCGTCGAGCTCCAGGCGCTCGGCCTCGAGCGCGGGCGGGCGGCGGCGCCGGAACAAAGACGGCCACAGCGTCTGCAGGTGGGCATTGCTCAGCCACCAGGCGGGGCGGAAAGGGCTCTTGAGGAGGCGACCCATGACGGGGTTCCACTGATCGGTGCCAACGCGGCTGGCGGGAGGTCCATAAGATACCCTTGCTTCCGGAGCGGCGGGCATCCGATTCCCTGGCAAAGTAGATGGCCGCCCGGCACGGCCCCACCGCGGGCAGTTCATCCGCCGGTCGCATCAGGGTGCGCCAGCGCATCGATCAGGCCCCGCGGGCGCGCCAAGCCAGCCACCCGCACCGCATAGAGCACCGAGGGCAGGATGGTGACCTATTTGAGGCCGAGGCGGTCCAACCGCTATTTTGATCCTGTATCACGGTGAGACTGTGGATGCGCGATGAAAAATATTACTCTGTCTGTCGATGAAGAGACCTACCGCCGGGTGCGTATTGCCGCCGCCGAGCGCAACACAACGGTGAGCGCCTTGGTGCGCGACTATCTGCGCACCTTCGCCCGCCCTGCCGAGGCCGACGTGGGCGGCGATCCATTGCCGCCTGGCGGCGGAGTCCGAGGACCAGGC
Organism: Gammaproteobacteria bacterium; assembly: GCA_006227775.1. Classification (GTDB taxonomy): domain Bacteria; phylum Pseudomonadota; class Gammaproteobacteria; order Chromatiales; family Chromatiaceae; genus M0108. The sequence continues at coordinate 2,723 of SBFV01000254.1, forward strand.
CTTGGCGGAGCCGTCCGATAGCCTCGCCGGACGGCGGGCGCGGATGGTGGATATCCGGCCTGGAACAAGTCCAGCGGGTCCCCGTCCTTGAACAAGCCGGTCCTGGACACGATCTTGGCGCCCATGAGGTTGTCATGCGGTTGGCGCTCAGTCCGGGGCCCAGCCAGGTACATCCCTCACGCTACCCCATTCATTTTCCAACATCAGTCACAGAGGTCAGCCAGTGGACGTCCTGGAACGTATCGATCAGCAGGTCAAGGGCAATCCCATCGTCATATTCATGAAGGGCACGCCCCAATTTCCCCAGTGCGGTTTCTCCATGCGCGCCGCTCAGGCCCTCAAGGAGTGCGGCGTGCCCTTTGCCTACGTCAATGTCCTTCAGGACCCGGAGATCTTCCAGAATCTGCCGCGCTATGCCGACTGGCCAACCTTCCCCCAGATCTATATCGCTGGCGAACTGGTGGGTGGCTGTGACATCACCCTGGAACTGCACGCCGCGGGTGAGCTCAAGCCGATGATGGAGCAGGCGGCGGCCAAGGCCACCGTTGCCTGAGGCCCCCCGCGCCTGCCCACGCCTGCCCACGCCTTTCGTATCCTCAACTTGGCGGGAGAGAAACCATGACCGCTACAGGCCGCTATACCCTGGTGCAGCGTCTGCTGCACTGGCTCATCGCCCTTCTGGCCATTCCCGCCCTGGGGGTGGGGATGACCCTTGGCTGGCTCGGTTTCGAGGGGGCGCGGGACAGCTTCGGTATCGGGATCACCAACGCCCTTTATTCTGGCCATAAAACGATTGGGGTCTTGATCCTGCTCCTCATGACCCTGCGTCTGGTGCTGCGCCTGACCCTGGGTAGCCCGCCTCCCGTGCCGACCCTGACCCCCTTTGAGCGCGTTGCCAGCCGAATGGTACAAGGCCTGCTTTACCTGGTGCTCATGGCCTTGCCCGTCGTCGGCTGGCTGGCGACGGCGGCCGGGGGCTATCCGGTCCAGTTCTTCGCCTGGAAGCTGCCGGGGTTGATCGCCAAGGACCCAGCCCTGAGTGAGACCCTGTTCCAGCTTCACGGCATCCTGGGTTGGGCCTTCCTGGCCCTGCTGGCTCTGCACATTGCCGGTGCGATGAGGCATTGGCTGATCAAGCGGGATGGTGTCATGCGGCGCATGAGTCTTTTCTGAGGATCCTCGCGGCCATCCCGCACCGAGCCGCTCAGATGACCCCCAAGTGAACCACTGACCCCCCAGTGAACCCCGCGGGCAGCAGCAAGCCCCAGGCCCAGGTGGCGACCGCCGGCCTGAGTCCGGAGGCGGCCAGGGCCTGGTCCGCCATCCTGGAAGCCCGGCGGTTGGTCCGCGCCGGGCATCTTCCGGTACCAGGCGCCACCCTGGCATCTGATAGCCCGCCACCCACCGCCTTGGCAGTCAGCGGGGGTTTCATCGTCTGGACTGCGTCGGCGGGCTGGGAGCCAATTCCGGCGGCCCAGCCCGCGGCAGAGCCCGCTAATCAGGCTGAGGCCCAGGCTGAGGCCCAGGCTGAGGTCCGCGCCCTGCTGGAGCTCTATCTGCCTTTGCTGCCGCCCCAGCGGACCGCCACCCTGACCCTCGCCCACCTCGGTCAGAGCCTGGACGGTTTCATCGCCACCACGCGGGGGGAGTCCCGTTACATCACCGGGCCGGCCAATATCCGCCATCTGCACTGTCTGCGTGCCCTGGCGGATGCCGTGCTGGTCGGTGCCGAGACGGTGGCCGCCGACGACCCGCGCCTGACCACGCGCCTGGTGCCGGGCGACAATCCCGTGCGGGTGATCCTCGATCCCCGCCGACGGCTGCCGCAGGAACGACAGGTCTTTCAGGACGGGGCGGCGCCGACCTTGCTGGTGTGCGCCGCCGGGCCGGGGACACCCCGAAACTGGGGGCAGGCCGAGGTGGTGACGGTGGCGGCGACCGCGGAGGGCCGCTTGCGCCTGGACGCCCTGGTGGCGGAACTGCATCGACGTGGCCTGCGCCGTCTCTTCGTCGAGGGCGGTGGACTGACGGTGTCGCGTTTCCTGGCCGCCGGACTACTCGATCGCCTGCATCTGGCGGTGGCGCCTCTGGTGACGGGCGAGGGTCGTCGCGGCCTGAGCCTGCCCGCCAGCCCCGCCCTGGCGGAATGTATGCGTCCCGGCTGTCGGGTCTTTCGCATGGGGGCGGATATCCTCTTCGATTGTGAGGTACGGGCCGGCGCTGGCGTTGGTACCAGCGCTGGCGCGGAGCCTGCCAGGGTGATCCCTGAGCGACGGCGCGACCATGGCGGCGCGACGCCTGACTTGTTCCGGATCTATTGAGGGGCCTTGCGTCCGCCGACTTACCGCCATTGCCTCCACTCATGGGCACCCCTCATC
>SBFV01000038.1 GCA_006227775.1 Gammaproteobacteria bacterium
GTTCCCATTCCAGGTGGAAACAGGGCAGGGTCGCCATGAGATAGAGCAGCAGACCGGGGTTGTTGTAGGGCGTGATGCCACCGTCCACGAAGACGTGCTCACGTCCACCCAGGACGATGGTCTCCGGGGGAAAAAAGGTCGGGGCCGCGGTGCTGGCCCGCACCAGTTGCCACAACGGGATGCGCAGATTACATTCCGGCGAGGCGGGGTCGTTGAATTTGGCGGCGGGGTTGTTGGAAATTGGCCAGGGGGAGCCGGTGGAATAGTTGCGCATCACCAGGCACAGCAGGGTGCGCAGTTTGCGGGTGCCCAGCAAGGCCGGCACCTGGCCCGTCTCGTCCTCCGAAAATACCTCCTGGAGCATGGTGGTGATGGCCTCCGCGGCATACTTGCTCCGCCAGCGCTTGTACCAGGGCGCGGGGCGGAAAATATCCATGGCCCGGCGGATGTAGAGGTCCTCGATCTCGGCCACCGGCATGCCCCAGGACAGGCAGGTGGCGATGATGCCGCCGGTACTGGTCCCGGCGATGTAATCGAAGTAATCCGCCAGGACCAGATCGGGCTTGCCGATCTTGGCGCGCAACTGTCCCTCCATCCGTCCCAGGACCTCCAGGGTGAAGATGCCGCGAATGCCACCGCCATCCAGGGCCAGGAGTCGTTTCATGGTGCAACCCTCTCGTCAAACCCTTGCGTTACCCTATCGTTAGCGTGAAAGTCAAGATAAAGTCCTTCATGTTCAGAAGGCTGGCGCGCCGCCTCATGAGAGTTAGCCTGCAAGACAGCAGCGGCGTCCGCCGTCCTCCCGTATGGGGGGGAAGCCCCTCGGGGCAGTGGATCACCCATGGCGGGGGTCCTGGCCCAGGGTAAACCAGTCGGCGATCTCCCGGGCCAGATAGTGTTCAACGCGGGCGATGGCCCGCCGCAAGGCCGGAGGATGTTGACAGGCCTGGACCTCGTGCCGGGCCGCCAGCAGGAAGCGGGTCAGGGCGCGGGAATGGGCCAACTGGCCGTTGAGGTCAAACACCGATACCAGCGCCAAGGCGCAGCCGGCCAGACAGGGCAGCGCCAAGGGCAGGAAGTGGGTGAGGGTCCGGCTGACCTCCGGGCCCAGGCCCGCGGTGCCGAACATCCCGGCATAGAGCCCGCGCAACACCGCCAGGGCGGAAAAGAACCAGAAGAGGGCGATCAGCCACCGGCGCAGGCGGGCCAGGCGGCCCGCACGGGCCTGGTGGTAGTGGAGTTGATCGTCGATGCGTTGGCGCAGATAGCGCTCCCGGATCTCCTCCAGGGCGGGGGGCATGGCCGGGCGCGCGCGCAGATGCATCATCCGGATCGAGGTCGTGAGGCGGCCAAAGGTCTCCCCCAGGCCATGGAGGTCCGGCAGCACCAGCCGGGGCAATTCCCAGGTGGCGATGGCGGCCCGGCAGATCTCCGCCGCCACCCGGCAATGAATCCAGCGTTCATGCACCTTGCGGAACTTAAGATAAAAGCCAGCCCCCATGGCAGCGGCGGTCATGACGAAGACCAGGGCATCGAGGACGGGCAGGCGCAGGGCGAAGGCGATGATGAAGGCCACCAGCAGGGTGGCGCCGGTATTCAGCACCAGGGAGGAGGCGATCCAGCGGCGGAAATTCGGCGCCGTATGGGTGGCCATGCGGTCGACCTTGGCGAAAAAACGTAGCAGATTTAACGGAACGGGGGAGGGGAGGGGCGGTTCTGCCACGGGTTCCTCCGCCAGGCCATTGAGGTAGCGGATCTCCTCATCCACGAAGGGCCGCGCCCGCCAGCCCTCACGCCGTTGCTCCAGAGTGTCCGGATTGAGGAGGATCAGCGGTTTGCCGACGCCGCGGGCATAGGCGACGATGTCCCCGGTGCCGCCCGGTTCCGCCGCTGGCTGGCCATCCCAGACGGCGATGAGCAGATCGGCCTGATCCACCGTCTCCATGCCGCATTCCAGATCGGCCTCATTCTCGCCGTTGGGCGTGCCGCTGACCTGGACCTCGGTCGCCCGGGCCAGTAGGTGCTCCCGGAGTTGCCAGTCCGCCGGGGAAAAGTCCTGGCCGAGATCGGCCACCGGTACCGGCAGCAGGGCACGCCAGGGGAGTGACAACCCCAGGACCGCCTGGGCGAAAAGGGTATCCGCCCCGGGTGCGATGGAAGAGACCCCGACCAGGGTACCCTGGATCTCCACGCTCAAGGTACGCAGCAGGGCGGCGAGGGCCTCCCCGACCGCTTCCGGCCTGCGCAGGTTACGGTGGCCCTTGAGCGCTATCAGCCAGTAGGGTCGCAAAGAGGATGAGTTTGGTGAAGCGGTCATTGCGCAGGTGGCAGGCTGAGATATCATCGAGGGGGAGATGTCATGGCACGGGCTGCCACATTATGCTCAGTCATGGGTCCGTTCCGTTACCTCGGTTGACGATGTTGTCAGCTAACGCTCATTGTGCCCGCTTTGAGCTTGGTGGAGGAGCGTGGCGAACCATTACAGAACACTTGCGGACCGCCAGAACGGTGGAGTGGTCCCGGTTCCAGGCCGGCAAATTCCGGTTGCCCCTTCTGAACCAATTTGATAAAAAGCCGGGTTTTTCGGCGATACGTGCCCTGCTTGCAGACTGGCTTTTGGCCCCGAAGCAGGGACTTCCCACACCCCTTTTGGGAGGACAGTCATGAGCGTGGCAGACAAGCAGGGTGCGACGGCCTTCGGGTTTGAGCCTTATCGGGCCGCTACCGAAGAGGAATACATGAGCGCCGCCCAGGAGGAGCACTTCCGGGAGATCCTGATCGCCTGGAAGCAAAGCCTGATGGAAGAGGTGGACCGTACTGTCCACCACATGCAGGACGAGGCGACCAATTTCCCCGATCCCAATGACCGCGCCACCCAGGAATCGGAGTTCAGCCTGGAGCTGCGCACGCGGGACCGTGAGCGCAAGCTCATCAAGAAGATCGACGAAGCGCTGGAGCGGCTTGACAGCCACGAGTATGGCTACTGCGAGGCCTGCGGGGTGGAAATCGGCATCCGTCGCCTGGAAGCCCGGCCGACCGCCACCCTGTGCATCGACTGCAAGACCCTTGACGAGATCCGGGAGAAACAGCGCGGCTGAACCGCCGTGTATCCCCGCCGCCGGTGACAGGACCCGTTCCCTACCGGGGGCGTTTCGCCCCCTCACCCACCGGTCCCTTGCACTTCGGCTCCCTGGTGGCGGCCGTCGGCAGTTATGCCGAGGCCCGCAGCCGCACCGGCCAATGGCTGGTGCGGATGGAGGATCTGGACCGGCCACGGGAGGTGCCTGGGGCCGCCGACGCCATCCTTCACACCCTGGAGGCCTTCGGTTTCTCCTGGGATGGTCCCGTCCTGCACCAGAGCCGGCGCACCGCGGCCTACGCCGCCGCCTTGGCCCGACTCAGCGAACTGGACCTGACCTACCCCTGCGGTTGCAGCCGCCGGCAAATGGCCGCCACCGCGGCGGCGGTGGGTCCCGAAGGCCCAATCTATCCGGGTACCTGTCGCCGCCGCCCCGCCGCGCGGGATATCCCTCCCGCCTCCGCCGCCTCGTCCCCCGTGCCGGTTATCACCCCTCCTGAGGCCATCCGCCTGCGGGTCGAGACCCCACCCCTGAGCTTTCATGACCGGGTCCAGGGCTGGATCGTCCAGGACCTGATGACCGAGGTCGGCGACTTCGTCCTGCGCCGGGCCGATGGCCTCCATGCCTATCAATTGGCGGTAGTGGTGGACGATGCCTTTCAGGGCATCACGGACATTGTCCGCGGCGCCGATCTCACCCGTTCCACGCCGCGCCAGATGCTGCTGCAGCGGCTCCTTGGCCTGCCCACTCCTGGCTACGCCCACCTACCCCTGGCCCTGGACGGCCTGGGCCGAAAACTGAGCAAGAGCGACGCCGCCATCCCCGTCGATCCCCGGGACCCTCTGCCCGCTCTGCTCCAGGCCTGGGCCTTTCTCTGCCAGCCGCCGCTGCGGGCACGACTGGCCACGCCGGCGGAATTCTGGGCGCGGGCCCTGGACCGCTGGGACCTGGCCCGGGTGCCACCTCGTGCGTTTTCCCGGGTCGTCTGATCTCACAGGCGATGTTGCAGGACCCGTTGGCGGATGGGGCCTGATGCCGCCTCGGCATGAACGGCGTGGATAGCCAGCATCTCCCGGGCCAGTTGCTCCCAGTGACGGGCACCCTGTTCGGCCACAGCGAGTATGGGGTCGGGATCACCACCCCGGACCCAATCCTCGTAGGCGCGAACCAGACCGGGGAAAAGTTCCTTGCGCATGGCGGTGAGGTTGCCCAGATAAAAATGCAGGGGTGGGGCCTCCGCCTGACGCGCCAGGGTCGGCAGGGTAACCAGGCAGTCCGCCAGGTGATCCCGCACCGCCCGCGCCATGATCTCCGCTGGGGTACGCACCAGGTCCAGCAGCATCCGGCCCCAGGCCCCGTCCCCCAGAAGTTGGCCGGCCCGGAACTCCCCCTCCTCGTGGAGCAGCACCGCCTGGATCTCCCGGTCGGTCATGGCATCCAGGGCCAGGGCCAGATTGTCCTCGAAGTCATAACAGGCAAAGGCGCGGCCCAGGGCATTGTCCGGCCGGCTCCAGCGCCAGCTCTCCAGCTTTTCCCACAGCAGGCGGCGCAGGGACTCGCGCCTCAGGGTGATGCGGCAACCCAGGGTCATGGCCGGGGGGGCGGCCAGGTCGCGGGCATGTTCGCGAGCGATGACCAGAACCTGGTAGCCGCCATGGTCCATCATCCCCTCCAGGTCACCCAGGACGAAGTGGGGCCTGGCGCCATGCCCCAGGCCGCCCCCATAGGCCAGGCCCAGGGGCGCGAGGCGGTCGTTGATGGCGGTCGCGTCGAAAGGATCGAAGACCTCACCCCCGATGGTCAGGGGTTCGAATTCGGCGTCTTCCAGGGTTTCCCAGAGTTGCTCGCGACCGGCGAGCCAGTTGCCCACCTCATCCTTGCCCAGACTGGTCCCGAATGGCATACCCCTTTCCCAGCGGTAGTACTCCCGCATCTTCATCAGGTAGACGCAGAGGGAGTAGTCGGCGCCATGGCGGGCATCGGAGATATGACAGTTGCGTTGCACGGCCCGCGT
>SBFV01000286.1 GCA_006227775.1 Gammaproteobacteria bacterium
GCCATCCAGTGGCCGACGCGCTCGGCCTCGGCCTGGGGGTCCTGGGCGGGGTCGGTGGGGGGCGGGGAGGGGTTCATCGGCGGGGGGCCATTTCCTCGGTGAAGATATCGATGCCCAGGGCGCGCAGGTGACGGTCTATGGCCGCCGGGTCGGCGGCGCGGTAGCGCACGATGACGATGCGCATGCCGGTCTCGTCGGGGGCCACCGGCGAGACCACGGTGGCGATGTAGCCGCCCTGGGCGTTGATGGCCGCGAGGAAGCGGGCCAGCTCCCCCATGCGGTCGGGCAGGTGCACGGCGATGCGGGTGGTGTCCTCCATGCCGCAGCCGGTGATGGCGAGAAAGAAGTCGAGGATGTCGTCGTCGGTGACGATGCCGAGCAGGCGGTGCTCCTCGTCGATCACCGGCAGGCAGCCGATGCCCTTGTCCCGCATGAGCTGGCCGGCCACCTCCACCAGGGTGCCGGGGCCGCAGGTGATCACCTCGCGGCGCATCACCTGCTCGACCGTGACCTTGGCCAGCAGGTAGTTGACTTCCCCCACCGCCAGGGTGGTGATGGCGGAGGGCTCGGCCCGCTCCAGCTCGCGGTGGGAGAGCAGGCCGACGAGGCGTCCGCGCTCATCCACCACGGGCAGGAAGCGGCGGCCCTTCTGCCGCATCAGGTGGGCCACCTGGCTCAGCTTGGCCGTGGCGGTGATGGTGTCCACCGGCCGGCTCATGATCTTTTCGACGTACATGCTGGCTCCCGTGGGATGACTCCCTCGCTCTGATGATCTGGCCGCCCTAGTAGCCCAGGTAGGCCCGCTTGACCCCTTCGTCGGCCAGCAGGGTGGCGGCGGGGGCGGCCAGGGCCACCCGCCCGGTCTCCAGCACGTAGCCGCGGTGGGCGATGCTGAGGGCGGCGCGGGCGTTCTGTTCCACCAGCAGGATGGTCACCCCCTGGCGGTTGAGTTCCCCGATGACGCGCAGGATCTCCTCCACCAACAAGGGGGCCAGGCCCATGGAGGGCTCGTCCAGCAGCAGCAGGCGCGGGCGTCCCAGCAGGGCACGGCCGATGGCGAGCATCTGTTGCTGGCCGCCGGACAGGGTGCCGGCCAGTTGGGCGTGGCGCTCCGCCAGGATGGGGAAGAGATCGTAGACGAAGCGCAGCCGCCGTTCCAGCCAGGCCGGGTCCCGCCGCTGGGCGTAACCCCCCAGGCGCAGGTTGTCGGACACGCTCAGGGGGGCGAACACCTGCCGTCCCTCGGGCACCTGGCAGATCCCCGCCGCGACGATGCGGTGGGGGGGCAGGCGGCCGATGTCCGCGCCGTCTAGCCGGATCTGGCCGGCGCTGGCACGGTGCAGACCGGACAAAATGCGCAGCAGGGTGGTCTTGCCGGCACCATTGGCCCCCACCAGGGCGACCAACTCCCCCGCCGCGATGTCCAGGTCGACGCCATGCAGCACCCGCACCGGGCCGTAGCACCCCTGGAGGCCCCGCACCTGGAGCAGGGGCTCACTCGACGGCATAGTGCACCTCCCCGCCCAGGTAGGCGGCGATGACCTGGGGATTGGCGCGGATCTCGGCGGGGGTGCCCTCCGCCAGGCGGCTGCCGTAGTCCAGCACCAGGATGCGGTCGGACACCCGCATTACCAGGCCCATGTGGTGCTCCACCAGCAGGACGGTGATGCCCTGGTCGCGCAGGCGGCCGATCAGGTCGCGCATGGCCAGGGTCTCGGTGTCGTTAAGGCCGGCGGCGGGCTCGTCCATCAGCAGCAGCCGTGGCTGGGCCGCCAGGGCGCGTGCCACCTCCAGGCGCTTGAGGGCGCCATAGGGCAAGGCGCTGGCGGGGCGCGCGGCCAGTTCCCCCAGCCCGCAGAAGTCGAGGGCCTCCCAGGCCCAGGCGCGGATCTGGCGCTCCTCGCGGCGCATGGCGGGGGTGCGCAGCAGGGCGGCGACCATACCCTGGCAGCCGCGGGCGTGAGCGCCCACCATGACATTCTCCAGCACGCTCAGGTTGAAGAAGATCTGGAGGTTCTGGAAGGTGCGCGCCAGCCCCAGGCGGGCGATCTGGTAGGGCTGCCGGCCGCCCAGGTCCTCACCGGCGAAGCGCAGGCGGCCCTCATCCGGCCGGTAGATGCCGGAAAGCAGGTTGAACAGGGTGGTCTTGCCCGCCCCGTTGGGGCCGATGACGGCATAGACCAGCCCCGCCGGTACCTGGAAGTCGAGGTCGGCGATGGCGGTGACGCCGCCGAAGGACTTGGTCAGCCCGCTGGCTTCAAGCAGCATCCTGGCTCACCGGATCAGAGGCAGGAGCCAGGCCGCGGGGGGCCGGTCCGGCCTTGGGCGGGTCGGTCGGGGCGGCGGCGCCCTGCCGCCGCGCCCAGAGGTCGGCCAGCCCGCCCACGATGCCCTGGGGCAGGAAGATCATGATCAGCATGAGGATGGCGCCGAAGATCAAGACCTCGTAGTCCTCGAACACCACCAGCAGTTCAGGCAGAAAGGTGAGGATGACCGCGCCCAGGATGGCCCCCCAGGTGGAGGCGATGCCTCCCAGCACCACCATGGTGACCAACTCGATGCTGACGAAGAAATTGAAGGAGTCGGGGCTGACGAAGGCCTGCTGATGGGCGAAGAGGCTGCCCGCCAAGCCCGCCGTCAGGGCGGCGAGGACGAAGACGGCGGTCTTGGCCGCCGCGGTGTCGATGCCCATCATGCCCGCCGCCACCTCGGCGCCGTGGATGGCGCCCAGGGCACGGCCGCTGCGCGAATCCATCAGGTTGAGCGCCCCCAGCACCAGGATCAGCAGGGTGGCGGCCAGGACCCCGTACCAGCGGGCGTCGCTGTCGATGGCCCAGCCGAAGAGGCTCAGGGTGGGGATGCCGCCGATACCGTCCGGCCCCCCGGTCAGCCCGCCCGTCTGCACCAGCAGTATGTGCACGATGATGCCAAAGCCCAGGGTGGCCATGGCCAGGTAGTGCCCCTTGAGGCGCAGCACCGGGCGAGCGATGAGGTAGGCCACCCCGCCGGCCAGCACCAGCCCGGCACCCAGTGCCAGCCAGGGATTCACCCCGTAGCGGGTGGTGAGGATGGCGGAACTGTAGGCCCCCAGGCCAAAGAAGGCGGCATGGCCCAGGGAGATCTGACCGGCGTAGCCCATGAGCAGGTTGAGCCCCACCGCCAGGATGGCATGCAGCAGGGCGCTGGCCCCCACCACGGTGACGTAGTAGTTGCCGGGAAAGAGCAGGGGCAGGGCGATCAGCAGGGCCACCAGCAGCCACCAGCCACGCAGACGCTTCATGACCGCATCAGACCCGCTCAGATACGGCGCGGCCGAAGAGGCCGCTGGGGCGCAGAAAGAGCACCAGCAGCAGGATGATGAACGCGATGGCGTCCTTGTAGCCCGAAGAGATGAGCCCAGCCGCCAGGGACTCCAGCAGGCCCAGCAGCAACCCACCGGCCACGGCGCCCATGGGATTGCCCATGCCACCCAGCACGGCGGCGGCGAAGCCCTTGAGGCCCAGCATGATGCCGGCATCGTAGGAGGTGTAGGTGATGGGCGTCACCAAGACCCCGGCCATGGCCCCCAAGAGGGCGGAAAGCCCATAGGCCACCAGCAACATGCGGCCGACGTTGATGCCCACCAGTTGGGCCGCCGTCTTGTTGCAGGAACAGGCGAGGATCGCCTTGCCCAGCAGGGTGCGGTTGAAGAAGAGTTGCACCCCCAGCACCAGCAGGGCCGTGCCCCCCATGACCCAGAGGCTCTGGGGCAGGAGGGTCAGGTCGCCCCAGCGCAGGGGGGTCTCGCCGGAGAAATGCGGCAGGGCCTGGATGTCCTTGCCCCACAACAACAAGGCCAGGCCGCGCAGAAAGATGGAGGCGCCGATGGTGATGATGATGGTTCCCACCACCGTGATGCCCTTGGCCGGGGCAATGGCGAAGCGTTGCAGCATCAGCCCCACCACCAGGGTCAGGAGCACCGCCAGCAGGATGGCCAGAGGCAGAGGCAGGCCCTGCCCCGCCGACAGGGCGATGGCGCTCATGGCGCCCAGCATGACGAATTCGCCCTGGGCCAGATTCACCACGTCCGAGGCGTTGTAGATGATGGCGAAGCCCAGGGCCACCAGGGCGTAGGTGGAGCCCAGGGTGATGCCGGTGAGGAGGAACTGAAGGATTTGATCCCACATCAGGATATACAGGGGTCGGCGCGATCAGGCTGGATGCCAGCGAAATGGGTATCGAGCGACATCGGTCGGTTTGACGCTAAGGGCGTGACTCTGGCTTATCCGGGCAAGAGGAGCGGCGATGCCGGATCGGATCGCGACCGCCGGGGGACTAGCGGGGGATGACCGATCCAGGGGGGCGGATTGGCGCGCCGGCTGGCCCGAAGGGAAGACCAGCGGCGCGCCGCGTTCCCGCTAGCTTTCCTCGACGATCACCCAGTCGCCGTTGCGGATCTCCAGCATTTTGAAGGCGTCCAGCCCCAAGCCCATGTGATCCGTCGGGCTCATGTTGAAGATGCCGGCGGTACCGGGGAAGCCCTGGGTCTTCTCGATCTCGTCCCGGACCTTGGCCTTGTCGGTGGTGCCGGCGCGCTTGATGGCCTCGATGGCGATAAAGAAGGCATCGTAGGCATGGCCGCCAAAGGTGGATACATCCCCATGAGCGGCCTCGTATTTCCCTTTGTAGGCCAGCAAGGCGGGCTTCTGTGGATCGTCGTCCGCCAGTTTTTCCGGCACCAGCAGGGCCGCGGCGGGCAGGCGCACCCCTTCCGCGGCCTCGCCGGCCAGTTCGATGTATTTCTTCGAAGCCACGCCGTGGGACTGATAGAGCGGCAGGTCGATACCCAACTGGCGTACATTCTTGGTGACGATAGCCGGCCCGGTGCCGAAGCCAAAGTTGAGGATGGCCTGGGCGTCGCTGTTGCGGATCTTGGTGAGTTGGGCGGTCATGTCGGTGTCCTTGTTGCCGTAGGACTCGTCCGCGACGATCTCGATACCGTATTCCGGTGCCAGTTTGAGACTTTCTTCCCGTCCCGATTTGTCGAAACCACCGTCCCCGGTGATCAGGGCCACCTTGGTGATACCGCGGCGCTTCATGTCCTCGTA
>SBFV01000220.1 GCA_006227775.1 Gammaproteobacteria bacterium
GCGGCCTTACGTTGACGCGAAGGGGCCCCCTCACCTCGCCGGCGAAAAGGGGGCAGTGTGGTGTTAGGGGGTCGACACTACGTAGACCACCGTCCCGCCACGGTACTCAGGCCGGTAATAGACAGTACCGCACTGCTGGTAGCTGATACCGTTGACGATGATGGTCGTGCAGCCCGTTGGCAGCGTGGTGACCACGGTGCCGGGTGCCACCACCACCGTAGACGGCTGACTGGCGGAGGCGATGGCGGCACCGGTGATGCCGCCGACGACCGCGCCGGCGACGAAGGCGCCCGCGTTGTCCCAATCGTCGTGGTAATCCCCGTGATAATCACGATGAACGTCGACGTCCCGATTCACGTTGACGTTGCGGTTGACGTTGACGTCCTTGTTGATATTGACGTTGCGGTTAGCGTTGACGTTCTGGTTGACATTGAGGTTACGGCTGGCGCTCGCGCTCCGGCTGGCCCGGACGGAACTGGGGGCCGCGGCCTGCACCGATCTGGCACCCCCCACCCCGCGCTCGCCACGGGCCCAGCCGTCCACCGGGGCCAACGTGAGGAATACCAGGCCCCCGACGGCCAGGAATCCCATGACCGGGCCCAGGCGACCCCAGCCGCGGACACCGAGGCCGCTCCCGGGCAATCCGACGCTGTTATCACGTATTTCATTGTTTTTCATTGGCTTGGCCCTCATTGCGCCGTGAGTTCGGCGGCGTTGGCGAAATCGATCCTGACCGCCCCCGGGGCTGGGGTGAAGGTGAACTCATCCGCCCCCCAGACCGGATTCAGGTCCCACTGGCTGAAGTAGGCGACAAACTGCGGGGCCTGCTCGGTCTCCCGGGCGGTGACCACCATCTTGCAGGGCAATGGCCGGGGGCCGGCTTCCACCCATAGCTGCCAGTCGACGCTCTGGTCGCGGAAGGCCAGGTGATGGCACCGGAGGCCACCGATCAGGGCCTGGCCGATGTAGCTCGACTCCATCAGTTCCGCGGCCAGGACCTGGTAGGGATCGGTATAGAGCAGATCGGCCCCGGGAGGGACCAGACCCAATCGCTCGATGGCCCGGTCCAGCAATTCATCCAGGGTGGCGGGGGCCGTCGCCGAGGCGTAAAGGCCATCACTCCGGGCGATGCTGAGGGTCTTGCCGTCGTAGAGGATATGCCGATCGGTGCTGACCCCCTTGCGGTCCACCCGCAGGCGGTCAGGGCGCTGGACTTCCACCACCGCGCTGCTGTCGGCCTGGATCTTCTGACCATTGTCCAGCACCAGGTCCAGGCTCCGCGTGACCTGGACGCGGAAACGGGGCTGCTGGGCGAGGAAGGCGCTCATCCCGCGCAGAAGGGAATCGGCCCGTTCGTCGATCAGGGGGGCCGCGGTGGCAGCCGAGTCCGCGGTGCCTGGGGCACGGGGGGACGTCGTGGACGCCCCCAGCTGGGCCGTGGCGGTTGTCTGGCCCAAGTCCTCGGCCTCGCACCAGGCGGGTAGCCCGACGGCGGCCAGCAGGGCCAGGATCATGAGGGGTATTCCAAGGGGCATGTCGTCTCTCCGGTGGGCTTGCATGGGTTAACTCTCGACATCATGCATCATTTCTAGCCGTCCCGGAACGCGGGTTGTCCCTGCACCCCCCGCAGCCATGGTATCGTCACCTCCCTCCGCGATCCCTGCCGCACTTTCCGACTGCACCGAGAGCTCATGAAACGGAATCCCGCCGCCCCGTTCGCCGCCATTATCCTTTTGGTTGTCCTGCCCCTGTTGACCCCCTGGCTACAGGCCCATGCCGCCGATCAGGCCCCAGGGTACCTGCCGCGGATCGGTCTGGTACTGAGCGGAGGGGGGGCCCGTGGCGCGGCCCATATCGGCGTCCTGAAAGTCCTGGAGGAGTTGCGTATCCCCATACACGTGGTGGTGGGGACCAGCATGGGCTCCCTGGTGGGCGGCGCCTATGCCGCCGGCCTTACGCCGGCGGTCCTGGAGGAACGGGTGACCCAGGTCGACTGGGACGAACTCTTCACCGACGACCCACCCCGCGGGGAGTGGCCCGCCCGCCGCAAGCAGGCCGCGGAGCATCCGACCTTCGACTTTACGATTGGCGTGCGTGACGGTCATCTCAAACTGCCCAAGGGCGCCATCGCGGGTCAGCAGGTCCAGTTGTTCTTCAACGACCTGGTCAAGGGCGCGGAAACGGCGCGGGACTTCGATGACCTGCCGATCCCCTTCCGGGCCGTGGCCACCAACCTGGAAAACGGCGAGATGGCGGTCTTCGACCGGGGACCGCTGCCAGTGGCCATGCGGGCGAGCATGTCCGTGCCCGGTCTCTTCTCCCCCATGGAGTGGGAGGACCACATCTACGTGGATGGCGGTCTGGTGCGCAACCTGCCCATTGACGTCGCCCGCCGCCTGGGGGTGGACGTCATCATCGCCGTCAACCTGGGGTCCGGTTACCTGCCCCGGGAGGATCTCGGCGACATCATCGGGGTGACCGGCCAGATGATCGCCATCCTCACCGAGCAGAACGTCCAGGCCTCCCTGGCGCAGATCGACCCCCATCGGGACGTGCTCATCAAACCGGATCTGGGCGACATCACCTCCAGCGATTTCGACCGCGCCCCGGAGGCCATCGCCACCGGGGTGGCGGCGGCCCGGCAGGCGGCCCCTCAGCTTGCCCGCTTCAGCCTCAGCGAGGCCGACTACGCCGCCTGGCGCCAGGGGCGTTTCGGACCGGGCCACCCGGCGCGGCAAGTGGGCGAGGTACAGGTCGTGGGCCTGGAGCGGGTGAACCCCGCGGTCTTCCATACCCTGGTCAAAGCCCAGGAGGGACGCCCCCTCGACCGCGAGCGGTTGGTGGATGACATCCAGAAAATCTACGGCCAAGGGGACTACGAACGCATCAGTTACCACTTTCAACCCCAGGCGGATGACCGTGACCTGCTCATCCTCAACGCGGTGGAGAAGGCCTGGGGGCCGGGCTATTTGGGTTTCGGCCTGGGGCTGATGACCAACAACCAGGGCGATAGTCTTTTCGGACTGCGCGCGACCTACGATCAGCGCTGGGTCAATTCCCTGGGGGCCGAAGTGGGCGTGGATCTGACCCTGGGCAACGTCCCGCACCTCCACGCGGAGTTCTACCAGCCTCTCAACCTCGACCGCGCCGCTTTCGTGGCCCCCTACCTGGACTATGGCCTCGACCCGGAAAGCCTCTTCTTCAACGAGCAGCGGATCGCCCGGTATGACGTCGTCCGCGGCCGCATCGGGGTGGACCTGGGCACGACCCTGAAGGGGACGGAGCTGCGGCTGGGGCCCTATCTCGGCCAGACCGAGGTCACCCTAGACACCGGTTCCCCCAAGCTCAATGAAGGCTCGGAGAATGACTCCGGGCTGCGCGCCCGTTTGTATTACGACACCATGGACAGTGCCGCCGTGCCGCGGGAGGGGACTCGCGTCTTCCTGGACGTTCGCAACCCCCTGGAGGCCATGGGGGCGGACGTCCAGTTTACCCGCGCCATCCTCAGCGCCACCACCGCCCACAGCTTCGGGCCCAATACCTTCGCCCTGAAAATCAAGGGAGGGACCAGCTTCGGCGAACGCATGCCCTATTACGATCAGTTCGCCCTGGGCGGTTTCCTGAATCTCTCCGGCTACGCCCTAGACGAGTTCCGGGGCGGGGATATGGCCTTCGCCGGCCTGGCCTATTACCGGAAGATCGCGGCCCTGCCGCCCCCCATCGGCCGCGGCCTCTATCTGGGTGGCTCCCTGGAGGCGGGCTGGCTGTCGGATGGCATCGTCCGCAATCCCTCCACGGGGGAGGATGTAACCTTGAGTCCCGAGAAGCATGGCTTCAGCGCCAGCCTCTTTTTTGGCTCCGACACCTGGATCGGCCCGGCCTATCTGGGGCTGGGGATGACGGACGCGGGCGACAGCGCGGTCTATGTGCTGATTGGCCAGCCCTGATGACAATACCCATACCCATGACCATGAACGCCACCACTCCCTTGCCATACCAGCCCCCGCAATCCATCGACATCAACCTGCGGTTAGGCAAACTGCTCATTCAGCATGGCGCCACCGCGCGCGACGGGTGATCGACAGCATCCAGGCCCTGTAGACCTGGCCCCGGTCGCGGTCTCCCTGGCGGTGACCGCCCATGGCTTGCAGACGCCGCTTGGGACGGTCTTCACCATCAGCGCCCTGATCTTCGGCGCCATCTTTCCGCTCCTTCTCCTGGAGGGACGCCACCCCCGGATCCAGGTCCAGGACTTGGTATAGTTGACAACCCTTCCCGCCCAGGGACCTTCATCCAACGCTGGGCCCAACCTTGATCCCGGAGTAGCGGCCCATGAGGCTCCTCTTGCGCATCGGCGGTTTCCTGCCCTTCATCGGCATGATGTTCCTCAATGCCTTCGTCGATCTGGGCCACAAGATCATCATCCAGAACACCCTGTTCAAGACCTATGACGGCGATGCCCAGATCCTGCTCACCGCCATCGTCAACGCCCTGATCCTGCTCCCCTTCGTCCTGCTGTTCTCCCCCTCGGGCTACCTGGCCGACCGCTTCGCCAAGCCCCGGGTCATGCGGCTGGCGGCCTGGGCGGCGGTGGCCATCACCCTGACCATCACGCTGTTTTACTACCTGGGCTGGTTCTGGCCGGCCTTCGCCATGACCTTCCTCCTCGCCGCCCAGAGCGCCATCTACTCCCCGGCCAAGTACGGCTACATCAAGGAACTGGTGGGCAACGAGGCCCTGGCGACGGCCAACGGCTGGGTCCAGGCCACCACCACCACCGCCATCCTCTTCGGCATCTTCTTCTTCTCGGTGCTCTTCGAGGGCTACCTGAGCGCGGCGGTCTACTCCACTCCGGGGGAGGTCATGCACCTCATCGCCCCCCTGGGCTGGCTGCTGGCGCTGGCGTCCCTGGTGGAGGCCCTCCTCGCCTACCGGCTGCCCCAGACCCACCCCGGCGAGGCCATGACCTTCGACTGGGCCCGCTACCGGCGCGGGGTCTACCTGCGCGACAACCTGCTGACGGCCTGGGACAACCGCGTCGTCTGGCTGTCGATCATCGGCCTGTCCGTCTTCTGG
>SBFV01000064.1 GCA_006227775.1 Gammaproteobacteria bacterium
AAGAGGCCGCCGAGCAGGAACCAGTTGCCCACCCACTCCCAGCCCCGGCCGCCAAAATCCCCCCACAGGGGACTGGCGAGAATCTCTGGGATGGTGGCGTTCTGATCGAGCTTGGTGAACATTTCATCCAGGGGGGTGGCGGCGCTCACTGCGTCCCAGGCCAAATCGGGGGGCAGGGCGCCGGTGAAAATGAGCCGTGCCGAGTCCAGGAAGGAGAGGGTGGCAAGGTCATGCGCCGCCAGGAGTTCCGGGATGTTCGGCGCCAGCCAGGTGGTCATCTGCAAGGGATAGGAGACGAGCAGGAAGACATAGCCCGCCATGGCCGGGTTGAAGGGGTTGTAACCCAGTCCCCCGTAAAGCTGCTTGACGATAACTATGGCGAAAGCGATGCCAATGAGCGTCAGCCACCAGGGCAGGGTAGGCGGAACGGCGAGAGCGAACAGCAGGGCGGTGACCAGGGCACTGAGGTCGCCGATGGCGGGCAAGACGGGCCGGCCCCGCAACCGCAGGACAAGGGCCTCGCAACCGATGGCGAAAAGGCTGGCCAGAGCCATGTTGATCAGGACTCCCCAGCCGAAGAACCAAATCAGGGCCAGGGTACCGGGGATCAGGGCCAGGATGACCTGGAGCATGACCTGATCGGTGCGATTCAGCCGGGCGGAAAAGGGCGAGGAGACGATGGCGAGACGATTCATGGCTGCTCCCTGCTTGACTGGAGCGGGGCAGTCCGAGCCCCTGGGGGTGGCGGTGACCCGGTCATGCCTACCTCCCCCACTTGCACCAGGCCCGGCTGCGCGGGTGGCGGATCCAAGGTTTGCGGGGCGGAAACCGACTCCGTCGCCAGCAACTCACGACGGCGGGCCTCCGCCGCATCTACCTGGCGGCGTTGAGCCGGGGTCAGATTCTCGGTATTTTTTGGCCCCAGACCCTGTTGAGCCAGGGCGGCCTTCTTTTCCGCGGCCCGTTTCAGCGCCGCGGCGATGGCGGCCTTTTTCGCCTCCTCGGCGGTACCGGTCGCCTGGGAGGCCGGCGCCACGGCGGGGGTCGGGCCGGCGGCATCCGGCTTGGAGGTTTCCGCAGCCCCCGACAGGCTTTGGCCACTCCCTCCCCCCGCGGCCCCGGGACTCGCCGCGCCCCGGGCGGGGGCTGGTTTATCGGTCAGGGCCTCCTTCTTCTTGCGCAAGTTGGCCTTGCGCTCTTCCTCCAACCGTTCCAAGCGGGCGACCTTGGCCTCGTGGCGCTGCCGGGCGTGCTCGGCCTGGCCCTTTTCCTGCTCCTCAGCCAGGCACTCCGCCTTGGCGAAACGATAGTACTGGACCAGGGGGATGTGAGAGGGGCACACCACGGCGCAACAACCGCACTCGATACAGTCGAACAGGTTGTAGGCGCGCACTTTATCCAGGTCCCGGGCACGGGCATGCCAGTAGAGTTGCTGAGGCAGCAACGTGACGGGGCAGGCCTGGGCGCAGGCACCGCAGCGGATACAAGCCAGGGCTGGTCCCGGATCGGGGGACTCCTCGGGGGTCAGGGCCAGCAGGCAGTTGACCCCTTTGGTTACTGGCATCTCCAGGTCTTCGCAGGTGAAGCCCATCATGGGGCCGCCGATCAGCAGCTCCCGCAGTCGGGGACCCAGTCCCCCGGCTTGGGCGAGCAGTTCCCGGATCGGGGTCCCCACCAGGACCTCCAGGTTGCGGGGTTGACGCAAGGCGCGTCCCGTCAGGGTGATGACTCTGGAGATCAGGGGCTTACCCTCGAAGGCGGCATCGGCGATGGCCGCGGCGGTGGCGATGTTCTGGCACAGGATACCGATCTGGGCCGGGATGCCACGGCTGGGTACCTCCTGGCCGGTGAGGATGCGGATGAGCTGTTTCTCCCCCCCCGAGGGATAGAGGGTGGGGATGGCCACGATCTCGATGCGATCCGCATCCCCGGTCTCCGCCAGGGTCTGGCGGAGGGCCTGGATCGCCTCGGGCTTATTGTCCTCGACGGCGATGAGGCACTCCTTCACCTCCAGGAGATCCCGCAGCAGCCGCACCCCGGCCAGGACGCGATCGGGGCGATCGCGCATCAGGCGGTCGTCGCAGGTGATGTAGGGCTCACACTCGGCCCCGTTCAGAATGAGGGTACTGATCGGCCGATCCGGAGTCGGGCTGAGCTTGATGCTGGTCGGAAAGGCCGCCCCCCCCAGACCAACGATCCCCGCCCAGCGGATGCGTTCACGTAGGGCTCGGGGGTCCGGCTTGGGGTCCAGGGGAGGCGGAAGCTCCGCCCAGGCCTCCTCGCCATCGGTCTCGACCAGGATGCAGGGGGCGCTCAGGCCCGAGGCGTGGGGGACCGGACGTTCCTCAATGGCGATGACCATCCCCGAGCTCGAGGCATGGACGGGGGCACTGATGGGTCCCTGGGCCTCGGCGATCAACTGGCCTTTGCGCACCCGATCGCCAACGGCCACCACCGGCTTGGCCGCCGTCCCGATGTGCTGGCGAAGGGGAATGACCAAGTGGGGGGGCAAGGATGCCCGTACCAGGGGGGAGCCATTGGACAGCTCCTTCTCGTCAGGCAGGTGGAGACCACCGTGGAAGGTCCAGAGTCGGCGCTGGTGGGCGCGGAGCCGGGTTGCTTGCAGGGCTGAATCCAAGCGAGTATCCCTCGATTCAGATGCCGGCCCGCTCGGAAGGGCCAGCCGGGACGGTCATCGCTACCCCCGAAGCCCCATCAGAGCCCTGATCGGGGCCATGATCCGGTCTGGGGGCCGGGAATGGCCACTTCCAGTTCGTCGTTTCGGTGGGGATGGGGACCATGTGAATGCACTCCACCGGACAGGGCTTCAGGCAGAGTTCGCAGCCGGTGCACTCGCTGGCGATGACGACATGCATTTGCTTGGCGGCCCCCATAATGGCATCCACCGGGCAGGCCTGGATACAGAGGGTGCAACCGATGCATTCCCGCTCATCGATGACGGCGATGGCCTTGGGTTTCTCCTCGGCAACGCCGTCCAGGGGCAAGGGTTCCCGACCCAGCAGGTCCGCCAGGGCGATGATGGTCGTCGTGCCCCCCGGAACGCACTTGTTGATCGGAGCCTCGCCCTTGGCGATCGCCTCGGCGTAGGGCTTGCAGCCGGGGTAGCCGCACTGGCCGCACTGGGTCTGGGGGAGGAGGGCGTCGATCCGCTCCGCGATGGGGTCACCCTCGACCTTGAAGCGAATCGCCGCATAACCCAGCAATAGCCCGAAGAGGGCCGCGAGAACGGCAATGGCGAGGATGGCGATCAACATGGGAGCGGTCGGAGCGCGAGACCTAAAGGAACTGGCGGATGGTTAGCAGAGCGGGGATGCAGGGGGCGCGGATCGCCTTCAAGCGGAGACCAGTCCCGCGAAACCCATGAAGGCCAGGGACATGAGGCCCGCGGTGATCAGGGCGATAGCGCTACCCTGGAAGGGTTCCGGCACGTCGGAGACGGCGATGCGCTCGCGCAGGGCGGCGAAGAGTACCAGTACCAGGGAGAAACCCAGGGCCGCGCCAAAACCATAGAGGGCCGACTCCATCAGCCCCAGACCCGCCTGCAAGTTTAGCAGGGCGACGCCGAGCACCGCGCAATTGGTCGTGATCAACGGCAGAAAGATCCCCAGCACCTGATAGAGGACCGGGCTGGTCTTGTGCATTACCATTTCCGTGAATTGGACCACCACGGCGATCACCAGGATAAAGGCAATGGTGCGCAGATAATCGATGCCCAGGGGCACCAGCAGGTATTCGTTGACCAGCCAGGTGCAAATGGCGGACAGGGTCAAGACGAAAGTCGTCGCCATGCCCATGCCGATGGCGGACTCCAGTTTCTTGGAAACCCCCATGAAGGGGCAGAGGCCAAGAAACTTGACCAGCACGAAATTGTTGACCAGCACGGTGCCGATCAGGATGAGGGCATACTCTGTCATGGCGGTGAAGCAGAACCGGCGGGGATTGATGGCCCAGGAAAGTGCTCGGAAATTCCGATCATCATACTCGGGCGTAGGCGCCTGGGCGATACCTTAACAAAGAATCGGCCCAGGGGCTTTCATAAGGGTTCATCGGCCTTCGCCATCCCGCCGGCCGGACGACAAGCCGCCCGTCAGCGGGACGAAGGCAACGTCCAGCACCTTCGTCAGGGACAAGGTACCGTCATCGGCCTTGTCCAGGGTGACCAATTCCTGGTGGCCATAGGGCTGGCCGACCGGAATCACCAGACGGGCACCACCACGGAGCTGGGCCACCAGGGCGGGGGGAATCGCCGGGGCGGCGGCGGTCACCAGAATACCATCGAAGGGGGCCTCTTCGGGCCAACCCGCATGACCATCGCCCTGACGGACGGTGACGTTGGCATAGCCCAGGCGCACCAAGCGCTCGGCGGCGGCTGCCGCCAGTTGTGGGACGATCTCCAGGCTGAAGACCCGGTCCACCAGGCGCGAGAGCACCGCCGCCTGATAGCCGGAACCCGTTCCGATCTCCAGCACGCGGTCGCCGGGGCCACAGCCCAGCAGGTCCGTCATCAGGGCGACGATATAGGGCTGAGAGATGGTCTGGCCCCAGCCGATGGGCAAAGGACCATTGACATAGGCGTAATCCCGTTCATCTTGGGGGACGAAGTGGTGGCGAGGCACCGCCGCCATGGCGGCCATGACCTGGGGAGAGAGGGCGTCACGGCCGATGAGGAAGCGGGTATACCGTACCTCGGCCTCGATATCGCGCAGCATCTGGACACTGTCGGGAAGCATGGCCATCACCGGTCGGTGACCTGGTAACAAGGATGGGGCCCGCGGGTGCCGATCCGGGGATGCCAGTCTCAGGACTGGGACTCGGAGACGAACTCGGCTTCCCCGCCCCGCAGATCCGCCGGGGGAGGGAAGCGCGTGAGCAGACTGTCGGGAACCTCCCCCCGTCCCGCCTGATAGAGGGCGCCGGATTCCAGCATGATGAGCACCATCAGCGCGATGAGGACCGGCGCGATGGCGACCCGCTGCAAGGCGACGAACATCAACGCCTGCATACCGGCGGATTTCTGCGCCGTGGACAGGAGCCAGCCGGTGGCGATGAGGCCGGCGCCCACGGCATAGGCGATGAGCAGGATCTTGTAACGGTTGGTGGCCAGGCGCCAATGGGCCGCCACGAACCAGGGCCCGCCTCCCGCCAATCTGGCGGCCTGGTAAAAGGTGAAGGCGATGATCGCCAGGGAAACGAAAAAGGGCACCAACACCCCAACCAGCTTGTAATCGACCAGGGGAGAGCCGTGCTGAAGAAAACTGCCCGCGAGCAGGGCAATGAGCATCAGCAGATTGACCAGAATCAGATTGACCATGGCCAGCTCATGGGCTGACTTGGCCTGGCGGCGGACAGGGCTGGCGATGGGAAAGAACATGGCCTGGGTCCCGTTGGCTCATGGGGATGGGGGACGAGTGTAACTGAGGACCATTGTCAGCGAAAAAAATCCGCCTTGTCATTGCGCTTCGGCAAGCCCCGGCCATTATTCCCGGCTTGGCCCCCGATTGGCGAATCGGTAGCATGACCCCAATTCAGGCCAAGTTATACCCAAAGCCTTTCGGTTTCCGCACTATTCCCGGAGATTGCCCCCATGACCCCCCCCATTCTCATCGGCAAGGGCCAGTACCCCATCCATCTGCTCCCCGCCATGGCCAACCGCCATGGCCTGGTGGCAGGGGCTACCGGTACCGGCAAAACCGTCACCCTGCATCGGCTGGCGGAATCCTTCAGCCGCATCGGCGTCCCGGTCTTCATGGCCGACGTCAAGGGTGACCTGGCCGGCATCGCCATGCCGGGCGGCGGCAACGCCAAAGTGGAGACCCGGGTGGCCGAGCTTGGCCTGGGGCCCGAGGATTACATCACCGCGCCCTGTCCGGTGACCTTCTGGGACATCCTCGGCGAACAGGGTCACCCGGTCCGCACCACCCTCTCCGAGATGGGTCCCCTGCTGCTGGCGCGCCTGCTGGGTCTCAACGAAACCCAGGAAGGGGTCCTGAACATCACCTTCCGCCTGGCGGATGACAACGGCTGGCTGCTGCTGGACGTCAAGGACCTGCGTGCCCTCCTGACCCACCTGGCGGAGAATCCCGACGAGGCGACGAACTATGGTCATGTCTCCAAGGCCAGCGTCGGCGCCATCCAGCGCAAGCTGCTGACCCTGGAGGGTCAGGGGGCGGGGATGCTGTTCGGGGAGCCGGCCCTGGACATCGCCGACCTGATGCAAACCGATGAGCGCGGCCATGGCTACATCAATCTCCTGGCGGGAGACAAGCTCATCCACACCCCGGCCCTCTACGCCACCTTCCTGCTCTGGCTGCTGGCGGAGCTGTTCGAGCAGTTGCCCGAGGTCGGCGACGCGGACAAGCCGCGCCTGGTGTTCTTCTTCGACGAGGCCCACCTGCTGTTCGACAGCGCCCCCAAGGTGTTGCTGGACAAGATCGAGCAGGTGGTGCGCCTGATCCGCTCCAAGGGGGTGGGCGTCTACTTCGTCACCCAGAGCCCGGCGGACGTGCCAGACGACGTCCTCGGCCAGCTTGGCAACCGGGTCCAGCACGCCCTGCGCGCCTTCACCCCGCGGGACCAGAAGGCGGTGCGGGTGGCGGCCCAGACCTTCCGCCCCAACCCAGCCTTCGACACCGAGGCCCTGATCACCAACCTGGCGGTCGGCGAGGCCCTGGTCTCGACCCTGGACGCCTCCGGTACCCCGACCATGGTCGAGCGGGTGAAGGTGGCCCCGCCGGGGAGCCGCATCGGCCCCATCACCCCCGCGGAGCGCCGCGCCCTCATGGCCGACTCCCTGGTCAAAGGCGTCTATGACGAACCGGTGGACCGGGAATCCGCCTACGAGATCCTCACGGGCCGGGCCATGGTGGCCAGCCGGGAAGCCGCCTCCCCGCGGGAGGAGTCCGGCGCCCCCGCCCGTTCCGGCTCCAGCCGGCAAAGCCCCCTGGAGGCCTTCGCCACCAGCACCTTGCGCTCCGTCGGCAGCCAGCTCGGCCGCACCCTGGTGCGGGGTCTGCTGGGCTCTCTCCTGGGCGGCAAACGATGATCCAGGAGCCGACGGCTACCACGAGCGTGGGTGGGAACGGCGAACCCCGCATCGACCTGTGGGTGGGCACCACGCGGGTGACCCTCTTGGGCACGGCCCACGTCTCCCGCGCCAGCGCCGATCAGGTGCGCCGGCTCCTGGAAACCGAGTCCTTCGACGCCGTGGCGGTAGAACTCTGCCCCAGCCGCTACCAGGCCCTCCTCGATCCCGAGGCCCTGGCGCGCATGGACCTTTTCGCCGTCATCCGCCAGGGGCGGGTCGCCATGGTGGTCGCCAGCCTGGCGTTGGGGGCCTACCAGCAACGCCTGGCGGACCAGTTCGGCATCGAACCCGGCGCCGAGCAGCGCATGGCCATCGCCCAGGCCCGGGAACGCCACCTGCCGGTGCTGCTGGTAGACCGGGAGATTGGCGTCACCCTCAAGCGGGTCGCCGCCAATCTCGGCTGGTGGCGACGCCTGGAGCTGTTCTCCGGTCTCCTCGCCGCCCTTGTCTCTCATGAAAAGGTCTCCGAGGCGGAGGTCGAGCGCCTCAAGGAAGGCGATGTCCTGGAGACCAGCTTCGCCGAATTCGCCCGCGACCGGCAGGACCTCTACCGGCCCCTGATTGACGAGCGCGACCGCTACATGGCCGCCCGGCTGCGGGAGGAGATCGAGCGGGAGGGCCACGGCCACGTCCTGGCGGTGCTGGGGGCCGGCCATCTCAAGGGGGTCGCCCGCTATCTGACCGAACTGGAGCCCCCCCCCGGTACTGGGGCCGCCCCCGGGCACCCTCCGGCTCAGACCGGCGGGGGGGATGATGCCCGGCGCATCATCGCTGAACTGGAACGTCTGCCGCCCCCCAGTCCCTGGCCCAAGGTCATCTCCTGGCTAATCCTGGCCCTGATCCTGGGGGGCTTCGCCTACGGCTTCAGCCA
The DNA here is from genome assembly GCA_006227775.1 of Gammaproteobacteria bacterium. Lineage (GTDB taxonomy): Bacteria > Pseudomonadota > Gammaproteobacteria > Chromatiales > Chromatiaceae > M0108. The sequence continues at coordinate 7,977 of SBFV01000064.1, forward strand.
GAGCCCCCAACTCGGCTGGGGGGTGGTGGGGGACTGGATCCTGATCACGGGCGGTCTCTGCGCCCTGGGCACCCTGCTGGCCGCCGGCCACCCCCTCACCGTCCTGTCGGGCTTCGCCGCCGCGCCCCTCACCACCCTGCACCCCGCCATCGGCGCCGGCATGGTCACGGCACTGGTGGAGCTCTGGTGGCGCAAGCCCTCCGTCGGGGACTTCGGCCAACTGCGGCGGGATGCCACCCAGGTCCGAAGCTGGTGGCGTAACCGGGTGTTGCGCATCCTGCTGGTCTTCCTCTTCTCCAACCTGGGGGCCGCCGCCGGTACCTATGTGGCCGGTTTCCGCATCTATGACCAGCTCTTTTCTTGAGGGTGGCGGATATCAGACGAGCACGTTGGTGAATTGCCAGGGATCATCCAGATCCAGCGCCTCGGGGAAGAGGCGGTTGCGGCCTTGCAGCGGCGTCCAGTCGCTGTAGACGCCCACCATCTCCCCCAGGTAGGGCGTCGCCACCGTCAGCACCTCGGTGAAGTCCATCTCATCCGGATCGACCAGGCCCGCCCGGGGATGGCGCATGGCCCAGACGACGCCACCCAGCACGCCGGCGGTGGTCTGCAAGGTGGTGGCGTTATTGTAGGGGCAGAGGGCCCGGGCCTGGTCGATGGTCAGCCGAGAACCATACCAATACGCGGTGCGGGCATGGCCGAGGAGCAGAACGCCGAGTTCGTCCATGCCAGCGTCGATCTCCTCCGCCGCGAGGATGCGCTGGCGGGGCAGGGGCTCCCAGTTCCGTCCGGCCATCTCGTGGAGGGAGAGCACGGCGTCGTCGCAGGGATAGTAGGCATAATGCACCGTGGGTCGGTAGACCACCTCCCCCCCTTGACTCAGGGTCAGGAACTCGGCAAGGGAGAAGGACTCCTCATGGGTGACCAGGAAACCCTGATAGGGCCCGGCCAGGGGCGTCCAGCTTCGCACCCGCGTCGCCGCCCCGGGCCGGGGCAGCATGACGGCGGCCTGAGGACCCTGCCCGTGGGCGATGGCCCCCAGGGGCAATTGGCGCTCATGGCTGCCCCAGCCCAGCTCCGCCGGTTGCTGGCAGGCCTCGCCGATGAAGCCCTCGACCGACCAGGTATTGACGAACTCTCCCGGCTGCTTGCGGCTCGGTGTGGTCTGGGTGTCGCGTTCCGCGATATGGATGGCGCGCACCCCCAGGGCCTGGGCCAGGCGCGCCCATCCCCCCCGACTAGCCGGCGCGGGGACGGGCTGATGCCGGTCCGCCGCCAGATTCAACAGGGCCTGCTTGACGAAGTGCGAGACCAGTCCCGGATTGACGCCATGGGCGATGACCGCGGTGGGGAGCGAACCCGCGCCATGGCGCAGGGGCTGTATCCCCCGGCGCAGGGCCAGGTTGGAGCGCTCGACCGGGGCCAGATCGGGGTCTGACCAGCCACCTTCCCAGGGGCTGATGCAGGCATCCAGATAGAGCACACCCCGGGCGCGGCACCATTGCACCAGGTCCGCGCTGCTGACGTTAACCGAGAGATTGAGCAGAAAATCCCCCACCCCCAGCCGGGCGGCCAGGACGGTGGCAAAATTCTCCGGCGTCAGCGTCAGGTCTTCCAGGCCCACCCCCTGCGCCACCGCCAGATCGTGGCCCCGGCCCCCCGGGCTGAGGATGGCAATGCGGTCCGGTGCCAGGTCGAGGTGGCGCAACAGGAGGGGTAAAACACCCTGGCCAATGGCGCCAAAACCGAGCATCAGCAGGCGGCCCTCGAATTTGGCCCATTTGATATAGCGGTGATTCGTCGTGTCAAAGGCCATTGGCATCATGCCGTTTATCTCTTATCGGTTATACGGTATTCCATATCACCCCGGCCAGCCACGGGGACAAAGGGTTCAACGACCAGCGTCATGTATTCACTGGACATCGGTGATGACCTCCGATAGGAATAAAGCGGGAGCGGACAGGCAAATGCCTCACTTAAAGCCCGTGATATGGGCCATATTATGTGGCAGGCAGACGGAATGGCAAACTCCTAAACCGGACAAACATCTTCCAGCCGCCGGGCATCCACCAAACCGTCAATGACTGACTGGAGCGCCCGGTTGGCCGTCCCGGTGGCCTTCCGCGCCTGCCGTCGCTCCACCTCATGGCGCTTGCGCTCGGCGATATTGGCGCGACCTCCATGAGCACCTGCCGGCCATTCCTCCAGCGCACCCTTAACCGCCGGCTTCGCGACCGGTAACCCCGCTAGCCACGCCCTGGCCCGACCAGGTGGTCGCCCCGTCTGACATCGCCCTGGCTTGCAATCTCGACATAGCCAATCAACTCAGCGGCATAGCTGCCATCGCCATCCGCCATTCCCTTGGTGCTTAAGTGTCATTAGAGACCCAAGTACTGCCACTCACGGCGCCCCTCCATCACAGGTGTTAGAGCCTTAACTGGTCCAAATGGGTGCGTAAACTCCCTGTAGTGTATTGTCCCAAAGGTTGTTGCGAGATCCTGGAGGGGCAGTCCACCACCGTTAGGGACGGGACCTTTCCCCTTGTCGCAGATCCACGGCCGAAGGCGAGGCCGATCCAGCAGGCCGCCCGAGGAGGTAGGCCGAGCAGATAAGCCTGGGGGAAGCAAATAACTGGCTGAGGCCAGATGTTTTGCGTTCTGGGCCTGGCGAAACCTCAAAGCCAGGTTAGCGTGAAAGTCACGGGAAAATAACTCATTATCAGGGGTATGGCGCATCCCAAGACAGTTAGCTTGAAAATCACCAACAGGGCCTTTCATCATCGGGGTTGTGGCGAACCGAATCATGACAGTTAGCGCGGAAGACACAGGAGGAGCGTCTTTCATGCTCAGCGCCAGGACGAGACCTCTCAAACTCGTGAGGACCAGCAAACTGGCGACTATCCGCCTGTCCGGGGTTGTCCCTGGTCCGCATAAAGCCGCGCCTCAATCGGACCCCGCAAGGCGTTGGTGACCAGGAGCCGGTCGGCACGCCGCAGATCCGCCAGCGTCAAAGGGGTCTCCCGCGCCCCCCAGGCCGGGTCCTCCAGGATCAGGCCGCGCATCACCCCGGGCAGGACGCCGGCGGCCAAGGGTGGCGTCAGCCAGGCCCCGTCGAGGAAGGCGAAGAGGTTGGTGCGTCCGCCCTCGGTCACCTGGCCCTGGCGATTGCAAAACAGCATGTCGAAGGCCCCCTGCCGCACGGCGGTGGCGATGGCGGCGTCATAAGGGGCGCGATGGCTGGTCTTGTGCGCGAGGAGGGGGTCGGCCTCGTCCATGGGCTCCGGGGCGATGAGCAGGCCGACCGGCCCCGGGGGCAGGGGTTCGAGGGGGGCCTGACCGAGGGTGAAGTGTCCATCCTTGCGCAGTTCCAATTTCAGGCGCCAGGGGTGGTCGGGGGACAAGGCGGCGGCCGCGGCGATCAGGGCCGCACGAATGTCCGCCAAGGGCAGGCGAAATCCCAGGCACTCGGCGCTGCGGCGGAGGCGCGCCAGATGCCGATCGAGATGGCGAACGCCATCGCCGTGGGTGGCATGGAGGGTCTCGATAAGGCTGAAGCCCGGGTCGAGGGCGGTGAGGAACCGGGCCTTCAACTGACATTCGGCGTATTCCTGGTCCGCCTGGCTGTCGCTGACGATCCCGGCGCCGATGCCCAGGGTCCCCGGCCGCGGCGCCAGGGGCGAACCGCTCACCATCGGGGCGCCCAGGGTGAGGGTGCGAATGGCGACCGAGAGGCAGAAATCACCGCAGGCGGGCGCCGGGTCTCCTGGACAACGGGCTGACCCACCCACCAGTCCTCCCGCCTGGGCCTCAGCGGTAGCGCTTGCTGGCAACTTGTTGGCTATTCCCCGAAGGCCACGGTGAGCGAGGCCTGCACGGGGGTCAGCCATCCCTGCCCCGCCGGGGGGATCGATCCAGCCGATGGCGCCGGTATAAAGTCCCCGCGGCCGGGTTTCGAGCTGGCGGATCCAGTGCATGGTGCGGTGCTTGGGGGCGCCGGTGATCGAACCGCAGGGGAAGGTGTCGCGCAGCACCTGGGGAAAGGTCACCCCGGGGGGCAATTCCGCCTCGATGGTGGAGGTCATCTGCCACAGGCTGGGATGGGCCTCCACCTGGAACAGAGCAGGTACCCGAACGCTGCCGGTGCGTGCCAGGCGTCCAAGGTCATTGCGCAGCAGGTCGACGATCATCAGGTTTTCCGCCCGGGTCTTGGCATCGGCGTTGAGTTGGCGGGCCAGGGCAGCATCGGTCCTGGCATCGGCCCCGCGCGGTGCCGTGCCCTTCATCGGCCGGGCACTGAGCCGCCCCCCTTGGTGACGCAGGAAGAGTTCCGGGGAGCAGGACAGGATCCAGGTCGGTTCTCCGGTGGAGGAACCAGTTACAGTGCTGGGGCCAATACTGCTGCCAGTGCCAGTGTCGGTGCCTGCGCCAGCGCCAATGCCGGGTCTGGGCGGGAGGGCGAGTAAGGCCCCGAAGGGCACCGGCTGGCTCACCCGCAGCCGACGATAGAGGCTAAAGGGGGAGCCAAAGGTCTGGAAGTCCAGGCGATAGCTGAAATTGACCTGATAGGTCTCACCGGCGAGGATCAGTGCCTGGATGCCGTCCAGGGCCGCGCTGAAATCTTCCGCTCCCAGGGTGGGGTAGACATTGAAAATGCCAGCGGGGGCCGGGGCGGGGTGAGGGTTGGGGTCAAAGCTGGGACCGGGGCCAGAATTGGCGCAAGACCTGGAGCCAGAACCTGAGCTGAGACCGAAGCCGGGATCGGGGCCAGAGCCGGGGCCGGAGCTGGGAGTGGATACGGTGGCTGAGGCAGGAACAGGTGCGGGAGGGAGGCCCCCGCCACCAGCCAGCGCTTCCGCCTCTCGCGCCGCCAGCCAGCTATCGACCTCCTGGCTCGACAGTCGCCGCAGGTTGGCAAAGAGCAACAGGCGCAGGCTACCCAGCTCCCCCGACCCCCACCCCTGGTCCCCCGCTCCCAACAGTCGCGCCCCCCATTCATAATCGGCCAGGACCACCACATGCCGGCCAGCGCACATCTCTCGCTCCACTTGGGTCCATAGCGCTTCCAGGCGCCTGGGATCTTCGCAACGGCATTCACCCACCAAGCCGGTGTAGAGCCGGCTGGTGGGATGCCCCGCAGTGGCGGCGCAATCGTCGAGGAGGGCAAAACAACTCATCTCAACTCGCACTGCAT
>SBFV01000320.1 GCA_006227775.1 Gammaproteobacteria bacterium
AAATCGACGCTTTCTGAAAACCGCCGGGGTCTTGCCCAACCATGGGTTTTCCAACCTTTCGGTCATGAGGGTACTGATTGAATTTGAGGTTTGTTTCGTGATCTGACCCGAAGCGGGAACACCATCGACAGGAGCCATTTCCATGCCGGACACCACCCAACGTTTTGTCAGCCGCCTCACCCGTAACACCCTGGCCCTGATTCTGGCCGGCGGCAGGGGATCCCGCCTGCAGGACCTCACCAAGTGGCGCTCCAAACCCGCGGTGCCCTTTGGCGGCAAGTTCCGCATCGTCGATTTTCCTCTGTCCAATTGCATCAACTCCGGTATCCGCCGGATCGGAGTCCTCACCCAATACAAGTCCCATTCCCTCATTCTCCACATCCAGAAAGGCTGGGGGTTCCTGCGCGGCGAGTTTGGCGAGTTCGTCGAACTGTGGCCAGCCCAGCAGCGGGTGACCGAGACCTCCTGGTATACCGGTACGGCGGATGCCGTCTTCCAGAACCTGGACATCATTCGCGCCCACAACCCCGACTATATCCTCATCCTGGCCGGGGACCATGTGTATAAGATGGACTACGGGGCCATGATCGCCCAGCACGTCGAGTCCGGTGCCGACATGACCGTGGGCTGCCTGGAGGTCGATCTGGTCAAGGCCCGGGAGTTCGGCGTCATGACCGCCGATGAGGACAGCCGGGTGCGCCGTTTCGCTGAGAAGCCCGCCCAGCCGGACGCCATTCCCGGCCGCCCGGGGTTCGCCCTGGCCTCCATGGGCATCTATGTCTTCAATCGCGGCTTCCTCTTCGAACAACTCATCAAGGATGCGGATAGGCCCGACTCCAGTCATGACTTCGGCAAGGACATCATCCCCGCCATCATCGATAAGTATCGGGTGATCGCCTATCCTTTCCGCGATGTACGCAGTGGCGAACAGGCCTATTGGCGGGACGTGGGCACGGTCGACGCCTTTTGGCAGGCCAACCTGGAGCTGATCGGCATCACCCCGCCCCTCAACCTCTACGATGCTTCCTGGCCCATCTGGACCTATCAGGAACAGTTACCTCCCGCCAAGTTCGTCTTCGATGACGAGGACCGCCGCGGCATGGCGGTGGATTCCATGGTCTCCGGCGGTTGCATCATCTCCGGGGCCGTGGTGCGCCATTCCCTCCTGTTTTCCAACGTGCGGGTCAACTCCTATGCCTATGTCCAAGATTCGGTGATCCTCCCCGACGTGGATGTGGGCCGGAACTGCCGTCTGCGCTACGCCGTCATCGATCGCGGCTGCCGCCTCCCCGAGGGCCTGATCATCGGTCAGGACGCTGCTCAGGACCGCGCCCGAGGCTTCCACGTTACTGAGGGTGGCGTGACTCTGGTCACCCCGGAAATGCTTCATCAGGAACCCAGCTATGTCCGCTGAGCCCATGCCACTGGACCCGGCCCGCCTGCCCATCGTGCTGTGCTGGCACATGCACCAACCGGATTATCGTGGTCCCGGAGGGCATGAGTACCATTTGCCCTGGGTTTATCTCCATGCCCTCAAGGACTATTCGGACATGGCCGCTCATCTGGAGGCACAGCCCCAGGCCCGCGCCGTAGTCAACTTCGCCCCGATTCTGCTGGAGCAGCTCGAGGACTATGCCCTCCAGATCCGCGCCTGGCGGACGAGCGGAAAGCGCATCCGCGATCCCTTGCTGGCGGCTCTGGCCGGTCCGGGCCTACCGCTGGAAGCGTCCCGGCGGCGTGACCTCATTACCGCCTGCCGCAAGGCCAACAAGACCCACCTCATCGATCGCTTTCCCTGCCTGCGAGAGCTGATCGATCTGGCCGATTGGTTCGGTCGTCATTACCAGGCTGATCTTTATGTCAACGACCAGTTCCTCGCCGACCTTCTGGTCTGGTACCACCTGGCCTGGACCGGGGAGCATATCCGCGACAACGACCCACGCGTCGACTCCTTGCAGCGCAAGGGCCGCGGCTTCAACCAGGAGGACCGCCGTGCCTTGGTGGAACTCATTGGCGAGCAGCTCCAGACGCTGATACCCCGTTACCGGCGTCTGGCGGATGAAGGCCGGGTGGAGCTGTCCTGTTCCCCCTATGCCCACCCTATCCTGCCCTTGCTCTTGGATCTGGGTTGCGCCCGCGAAGCCCTACCCGACAGCCCCTTACCGGAGTTTATTGCCTACCCGGGAGGGGAGGAGCGGGCGCGGTGGCACCTGCGCCGTGGCCTGGCCACCTTCGAGCGCCACTTCGGCCGCCGTCCCGCGGGTTGTTGGCCCTCCGAAGGCGCCCTCAGCGAGCCTACCCTCCGCCTGTTGGAGGAGGAGGGATTTCGCTGGGTCGCCAGCGGCCAGCGCGTCCTCTATCACAGTCTGCGCGCCTGGCATGGGGAACACCTGCCCGAGCACTGGTTGAATAGCCCCTACCGGCTGCGGGATGGGGTCATCCAGTGCTTTTTCCGCGACGATGGCATCTCTGACCTCATCGGATTTACCTATGCGGACTGGCATGCCCAGGACGCCGTCACCAATCTGGTCGGGCACCTGGAACGGGTCGCCGATGCCACCCTGGGGCGGCCCCACCGCGTCCTGTCCATCATCATGGATGGTGAGAATGCCTGGGAGTATTACCCCCATAACGCCAGCTTTTTCCTCCCTGAACTGTATCGCCGCCTGGCCAGTCATCAGCGCCTGCAGCTTACCACCTTCGCCGAACTCCTCGCGGCCCAGACCAGTCCGCCCCCCGCCCTGGAGCGACTGGTGGCGGGGAGCTGGGTCTACGGCACTCTGTCCACCTGGATCGGGCACCCCGACAAGAACCGCGCCTGGGACATGCTCGGCGCCGCCAAGGCCGCCTATGACCGGGCCCTGCAGGGGCGGTCCTGGAGCCCGGAGGAGCGCGAACGCCTGGAGTTGCAACTGGCGACCTGCGAAGGCTCGGACTGGTTCTGGTGGTTCGGGGACGACAACCCCGCCGAGGCGGTGAGCGACTTCGAGCGCCTTTATCGGCAACAACTCCGCCAGCTCTATACGCTCCTCGGTCTCCCGCCCCCCGATGACCTGACCCATCCCTTTACCGGCCGCGGCGGTAGCGCCGAGCACGGCGGCGTCATGAAACGCAACTGAACACCGCCCTGATCGCTTCCCTGACAGGGTGTAATCCGGCGCCTTTTCACCGGGCGCCGCGGCCTCGCGGCGACACCAGGCCTAACCGAGGAATCCCCACGGAAGAGGCCCATGATCTGATGGCGGGCTTACTGGCCACCAAGGCCGAAGAGCGCGTGATCGGCTTGGCGGGTTTCACGGTGCGGTTGAGCCGGGCGGCGAACGTTGGAAAGGGGTCATCAAGTTCCCCTTCTTCCACCGTCCCAACAGTTCATGTCTCTGCCGGACTGGCAGCCGCCCAGGGCAAAGGCCCAAAGGCCCCTTGGTCCGAATGGGCCGGGGTCTGATACCAGTTCAGCTTCTCCCGCAGCCGGACTACCTCGCCGACGATGATCAGGGTTGGCGGTTCGGGTTTGTCCGCGGCGATGACATCCTGAATGGTGGCGAGGGTACCGGAGAAGACTCGCTGATTGTGGGTGGTGCCCTGCTGGATCAGGGCGATGGGCATGTCCGGGGGGACGCCGTGCTTACGTAATTGCTCGACGATGACCGCCAGGCCCACTAGACCCATGTAGAACACGACCGTCTGATGAGGCTGGGCGAGCTGGGGCCAGTTCAGATCGATGCTGCCATCCTTGAGGTGGCCGGTGACGAAGGTGACGGACTGGGCGTAATCGCGATGGGTGAGGGGGATGCCGGCGTAGCTGGCGCAGCCGGAGGCGGCGGTGATGCCGGGGACGACCTGGAAGGGGATGCCTTCGCCGGCAAGGGTATCGATCTCCTCGCCGCCACGGCCGAAGATGAAGGGATCGCCGCCCTTGAGGCGCAAGACCCGCAGGCCCGCTTTGGCCAGGTCGGCCAGCAGCCGGTTGATGTCCTCTTGGCGCATGACATGGTTGTCCCGCTCCTTACCCACGTAGATGCGTCGGGCGTCGCGGCGCGTCAGTTCGAGAATGGGCTTGGCGACCAGGCGGTCGTAAACCACCACGTCGGCCTGCTGCATGAGGCGCAAGGCCCGGAAGGTGACCAGGTCCGGGTCCCCGGGCCCGGCGCCAACCAGATAGACCTCTCCCATGCCTTCCCGCAGGCTGGCGGCGGCCAGTTCCCGGGCCATGGCCGCATCCGCCTCCTCCAGGTGGCCGGAAAAGACACGTTCGGCGACCCCCCCAACGAGGACCCGGTCCCAAAAGTGGCGGCGGTCGCGTTCGTCGGTGAAGCGCGCCTTGACGGCATCGCGATAGCGGGCGCAGAGATCGGCGAGGCGCCCATAGCCGGCGGGGATCAGGGATTCCAGCCGGGTGCGCAGCAGGCGGGCCAGGACGGGGGAGGCCTTGGTGGTGGTCACGGCCACCACCACCGGGGAGCGGTCGATGACGGAGGGCAGGATGAAGCTGCATTCGTCCGGCTGGTCGACGACGTTGACCGGAATTCCGGCCCCCTTGGCCAGGGCGGCGACGCGCTGGTTCACAGCCCGATCGCCGGTGGCGGCGACGACCAGGCGCATCCCCTGGAGGTCCTCGTCCTGAAAGGGGCGAGGCTGGTGAACCAGGTCCCCGGCCGTCGCCAGAGCCTGAAGTTCCGGTGACAGTGCCGGGGCCACCAAGTGGATGCGGGCGCCGGCGCGGCTTAGGTTGGCGACCTTGCGGGCGGCCACCGCGCCGCCGCCGACCACCAGGCAGGGTTGCTGGTGGATATCGAGGAAGATGGGTAGCAGGTCCATGGGCTTAGGGGGGGGGCGGAGGGCCGGGCTGAGGGCGAATCGGTTGCGCCGGTGGTGAAAACATCTTAATATACTTAAATACTTGGGTAGAGGATAGGGCTATAATTGTGGTCAACGAGATCGACTCCGTCGGCCTCCAAGAAAGGATGGCGGCGGGTGAAGATATCTACCTGGTGGATATTCGTACCCCG
>SBFV01000419.1 GCA_006227775.1 Gammaproteobacteria bacterium
TGTGCAGGACGGGTATCCTGGGCGGGGCGATGTCGATGCCGGCCAAGGCGACCGCCAGCCGCTCGGCGGCGGGACGCATGAGGGCGCAGTGGGATGGGACACTTACCGGCAAGGTCACGGCACGCTTGGCGCCCCGGGCCTTGGCCGCCGCGATGCCACGTTCCACCGCCGCCGCCTCGCCGGCGATGACGACCTGGCCGGGGGAATTGAAGTTGACCGGCGCGAGGACCTGGCCTTGAGCCGCCTCGGCGCAGGCAGTGGCAACTTCCTCGTCCCCCAGGCCCAGGATGGCGGCCATGGCGCCGGCCCCGGATGGGACGGCCTCCTGCATGAAGCGGCCACGCTGGGCGACCAAAGCGACGGCATCCGCGAAACCCAGTGCGCCGGCGCAGACCAGGGCGGTGAACTCGCCCAGGCTGTGCCCTGCCAGCCAGGCGGGTTGGGCCCCGCCGGCCTCTTGCCAGACCCGCCAGACGGCGACGCCGGCGGCCAGCATGGCCGGTTGGGTGAGATCGGTCCGATCGAGCAGATCCTTGGGCCCCTGGCTGGCCAGTTGCCAGATATCGGTGCCCAGGGCCGCGGAGGCCTCGGCGAAGGTCTCCCGCACCAGGGGCCGGGCGGCGGCCAGCTCCATCAGCATGCCTACGGACTGGGAGCCCTGACCGGGAAAGACGATTGCGATCTGCTTGCTCATCGGATCATGGGGAAGGAACGGAAGGCCAGGATGAAAGGAGGTGCGACTACCGCCAGCACCTTAGGTCAACCACCAGCCGGCGGCGCTGGACAGGGCCCGGGCTCGGGCGGGGGGTTCAGTAGCGCACCAGGGCCGAACCCCAGGTGAAGCCACCGCCGAAGCCTTCCATGATGAGGATCTCCCCGCGTTTGATCCGTCCGTCACGGATGGCTGTATCGAGGGCGAGGGGGATCGAAGCGGCGGAGGTGTTGCCATGCTCGCCCACGGTCACCACCACCTGCTCCATGGGCAGATCCAGCTTGCGGGCCGTGGCCTGGATGATGCGGATATTGGCCTGATGGGGAACCAGCCAGTCGATCTCCGACTTGTCCATGCCATTGGCCTCCAGGGTCTCGTCCACGATCCGGCCCAGGGTGTTGACCGCCATGCGAAAGACCTCGTTGCCGCGCATCTCCAGGTAGGGGTCCGCATCCCTCTGGATACGGCCCACTCCCTTGGGCACCTGCAGCAGGTCCTTGTAGGCGCCATCGGCGCTGATGTGGGTGGAGATGATCCCCGGCTCCTCGCTGGCGCCCAGGACCACCGCCCCGGCACCATCGGCGAACAGGATGCAGGTGGAGCGGTCCTGCCAATCCAGCAGACGGGACATGGTATCGGCACCGATGACCAGGGCGCGCCTAGAACTGCCGGTACGGACGAACTTGTCGGCGATGCTGAGGGCGTAGACGAAGCCGGTACAGACAGCTTGGACATCGAAGGCGGGGACACCCTGGATACCCAACCGCGGCTGAATGATACAAGCCGTGCTGGGAAAGATCTGGTCCGGGGTGGTGGTGGCGAGGACGATCAAGTCGATCTCACCTGGCTCCACCTCAGCGGCCGCCATGGCGGCCTGGGCGGCGGCCACGGCCAGGTCTGAGCAGCTCTCGTTTTCGGTCACCATGTGGCGTTGACGGATGCCGGTTCGCTCCATGATCCATTCGTCCGTGGTGTCGACGATTTCCTCCAGGTCTTTGTTGGTCACGATCCGCTCGGGCAGATAGCTGCCGGTGCCCAGGATGCGGGAATAAGGTTTCACACGGTCGCCCTCAGGCGTTTGGCATCCAGTTGGCCGCCCACGCGATGGGCGATGCGCTCGGGGATGTTGCAGTGGATTTCCTTCTTGGCGATGTGGATCGCGTTCTCGAAGGCCAGGACATCGGCGCCGCCGTGGCTCTTGATGACGATGCCGCGTAATCCCAGCAGGCTGGCACCATTGTACCGGCGTGGGTCCAGAAAGCGACCGAAACGCTGGAGGACGGGCCTGGCGGCGAGGGCCGACAGCTTGGTCAGCCAGTTACGGCGGAAATTGACGGAAAGGAAGTGGCGCACCATCTTGGCCACGCCCTCGCTGGACTTGAGGGCCACGTTGCCCACAAAGCCATCACTGACCACCACGTCGGCCCCACCAAGGTAGATGGTGTCGCCTTCGACATAGCCGATGTAATTCAGGGAGCTGCGCGCCAAGAGCTCATGGGCGCCCTTTACCTGCTCGTTGCCCTTGATCTCCTCGGCGCCGATGTTGAGGAGGCCGACCTTGGGGGCGGCGATGCCCGCCACGGCGGTGACGGTCTCACTGCCCATGACGGCGAACTGGAAGAGGTGCTCCGCGGTGCAGTCCACATTGGCACCCAGATCCAGGATGTGGGTGCTGCCGGTGATGGATGGCACTGCGGTCATGATGGCGGGACGGTCGATGTTGGGCAGTGTCTTGAGGACGAATCGGGCCGTTGCCATCAGGGCCCCGGTGTTACCGGCACTGACGCAAGCCTGGGCCTCGCCGGACTTGACCAGATCGATGGCCACCCGCATCGAGGAGTCCTTCTTGAGGCGCAAGGCCCTGGAGGGGAGCTCATCCATGGCCACTACCTGGGAAGCGTGGCGGATCGACAGCCGCTCACCCAGGATGCCCACCGGCAGGCGGGGGCGGATGGCATCTTCCTGTCCCACGAGAATGAGAGCCGTATCCGGGGACGCGCGCAGGAAATCCAGCGCCGCCGGGACCACGACCTCCGGCCCGTGATCCCCACCCATGGCATCCAGGGCGATAGTCAGGCGATCGGACATACCACCTCCCGGCACAACCTGGCATCCATGGCGGGGGAAGCCAAATCAGGACAATGGGGGAAGGATCAGTCCTTGGTCTCGATCACCTTGCGCCCGCGATAGAACCCGTCCGCGGAAACGTGATGGCGGCGGTGAATCTCGCCACTTTGCCGCTCGACCGAAAGAGTCGGACCCGTGAGGCTATCGTGGGAGCGGCGCATGTCGCGCTTGGAAGAGGTCTTACGGTTTTGAGGAACAGCCATGATTGTCTCCGAGCATCGGGTTGGGCCAGGATCGGACCAGGCCGGCGCCCGCGATGAAAAATGTTTTTGTTTGGCCTCGCCGGCGAATTGCCAGCGGAGCGTTCTGGGGTCAATCCCCCCGCCGCCTGAGCTCCCCTAGGATGGCGAAGGGGCAAGGAGAGCCTTCTTCCCTCCTCTCTTCGCCCTTTGCCGCCAAGACGTGACTGGCGGGGCATGCTCCCGGTTCGTGTCGAGGGATCAGCGGCAGGGCCAGCAGCAGCTCGTCCTCGATCAGGTCCGCCAGACGCAGGGGCTCCGCCGTCACCAGAAGGGGGTCGAGATCCTCCGGCAAGCGTCCCGCCTCCTCGAGGCCGGATACCAGCGCCAGGACCATGGAGAGGGATACGGGGACCTCCATGGCCTCCAGGCAGCGCTGGCAGGTCAGCACCAGCCTGGCATCGATCTCGCCCCGCAGGATCCCACGCCCTTCCAGGTCACGGGAGAAGCTCAGGCGGAAACTCGCCTCACCCAACGCCTCCCGCAAGGCTTCCTGGAGCCTGGCCATCCGGGCCAGAGGCAGGCTGCCGGAATAGTCGCAACCCGCCTCGACGGCGCGCCAGGGATCGACCAGTTCGGGCGTCGGCGCAAACATAAGCGGCTTAGTTTATTCAGCCCTTTGCCTCAGCGTCAAATCCGGATGCGCCTGGAGCCTCTCGGCTGGCTTGCCTGGTCATCGCGCTTCGATTTTCGGATTCACCGGGTCGGGTGACATCCGGCGGGGGACGTTGGGTATAGGTAGGAATAATTATCGCCTTCCCGCGGCCGGCACCCCCGCCAGACGCCATCCGCCCCTCTCTCGCCCACCCCTGAACTGAATCCAGCGGGTAGAGCAGATTAGGATACCAGGGCCAACAGGACGCCCGCGGCCACGGCGGAGCCGATGACCCCGGCGACATTGGGTCCCATGGCGTGCATGAGCAGGAAGTTGTGGTGATCGGCCTCCTGGCCGACCTTGTTGACCACCCGCGCCGCCATGGGAACGGCGGAAACGCCGGCGGCGCCGATGAGAGGGTTGACCTGACCCCCGGTGGCGCGGTGCATGAGCTTGCCCATCAGCACCCCCGCCGCCGTGCCGATGGCGAAGGCCAGGGCGCCCAGGACCAGGATACCCAGGGTTTCCAGGGTGAGGAATTTGTCGGCGGAGAGCTTGGAGCCCACCGCCAGCCCCAGGAGGACGGTGACCACGTTGATGATCTCGTTCTGGGCGGCGCGGCTCAGGCGCTCCACCACCCCGGCCTCCCGCAGCAGGTTGCCGAAGGTCAGCATGCCGATCAGGGGCGCCGCCGAGGGCAGGAACAGAATGCAAAGCACCAGCACCGCCAGAGGGAAGAACAGCTTCTCCAGACGTGATACCGGGCGCAACTGGGCCATGACCACCGCCCGCTCCTCCGGACTGGTGAGGGCGCGCATGATGGGTGGCTGGATGATGGGGACCAGGGCCATGTAGGAATAGGCCGCCACGGCGATGGCCCCGAGCAAGTCCGGGGCCAGGCGCGAGGCAAGGAAGATGGCGGTGGGCCCGTCCGCCCCACCAATGATGGCGATGGATGCGGCATCGCGCAGGCTGAAGTCGAAGCCCGGGATGGCGTTTAGGGCCAGGGCGCCGATAAGGGTGGCGAAGATACCGAACTGGGCCGCCGCCCCCAGCAGCAGGGTCGAGGGCCGGGCGATGAGGGCGCTGAAATCGGTGAGGGCCCCCACTCCCATGAAGATCAACAGGGGAAAAACCCCGGTCTCGATGCCGACCTGGTAGACCAGACCGATGAGGCCATCCGAGCCACCGATTCCCGCCAGGGGGATGTTGCTGAGGATGGCGCCGAAACCGATGGGCAGCAGCAGCAGGGGCTCGAATTTGCGGGCGATGGCCAGCCAGATGAGCAGGCCGCCCACCGCCATCATCAGGACCTGACCCCAGTCCAGG
>SBFV01000382.1 GCA_006227775.1 Gammaproteobacteria bacterium
GGGAATGGTCAGCCAGCAGAATCTTGCCCTTGAGTTCGGCGAGAAATTCCGCCAGGACCTCTTCCAGGGCCGCGCCGGTGGCGGCCTGGTCGTCGGTGATCTGGTGGATGACGGCACTGGCCTCGGGGATCGCCAGCTTGGTGCGGACCAGGCGGTGGTGGGCGCTGGCCAGGTCGATGTAGTCCCCGTGGAGGGTCAGAAAGCCGAAGCTGAGGATATGGTCTTTCTTGCTGTCCAGGCCGGTGGTTTCGAGATCGACGGCCAGGTAGTCCATGGTCCGGTAGTCCCGGGTGGGGTCGGGAAAGGGCGCCGCCAGGTAATCGCGCAAGGGGCCAGGTGGAACCCGGCGCAGATACCAGCGGCGACGGAATTCAAGCGAGAAGGGCCAGACCATGGCGGCTCAACCGAAACGCCCGGCCTGGTAGCGCTGTTCCAAGGTGTCCTGCAGGGAATTGATCATGGCGAAGGCATCCTTGAGATTGCTCCGCTCCAGACGTGAGAGGGAGTCCGGCGACAGGTAGTTGTCAGCCGGTCGGCCCTGGCGCAGTTGTTCCACCTGGTGGCGCAGGCGCAGGGTGCCGATGAGCTCGAAGGCATCGATCAGGTTTTCGGCGCCTTCCTGACTCACCGCCTTGGCCTTGGCGGCCTGCTCAAGACGCTCCAGGGTGCCGATCGGCCGCAGGCCGGTGCTCAGGGCGTAGAGCCGGGCCAGATCGATGATGGGGACGATACCCCGGTGCTTGATGTCGAGCTTGTTGTCGTGCTCGCCCCCGCTGATGAGCACGAAATTGCGGAAAAAGCCCAAGGGAGGACGGTGCTTGAGGGCGTTCGCCACCATGTAGGCGATGAAGATCCGGTTGGCGCGGCAGAGGTCGAGGATGTATTCCTGTAACTCCTCGTACATGCCCTCCGGGTCGTGGATGGGGCGCATGTCGAAGAAGATGCTGGAATGCATCAGGGCCATGGGCTCCGGCTTTTCAATCCAGGCGTTGAAGTATTTGCGCCAGATGCGCAGGGGCTGGCGCCACTTGGGATTGGAGGCCATGACCTCGCCGGGGCAGTAGACGTAGCCGCAGGCATTGAGGCCATCGTTGACGATCCGCGCCAGGGCGGCGAAATAGTCGTCGTCCTCCGGCTTCATGTGGTCCGCGATGAGCAGGGCATTGTCCTGATCGGAATGGGAGGACTGTTCCCGGCGGGCCTGGGAGCCGGCGGTCATCCAGGCGTAGGGTACCGGCGGTGGGCCTAGCCGCTCTTCCGCCATCTCCAGCAGGCGGGTGGTGATGGCGTCGGTGACGGCGCTGACCGCCTGGCCGACCTGATCCGTGGTGGCGCCGCTCATGACCAGGTGCACTTGCAGCTCCGTGACCTTGCCGCTGAGGGCGACCAGGGCGTCCAGGTCCCTGGCCTTGCGAATGTCACCGACGATGTAGACCGAGTTGGCGCTCTGGAAGCGGACCAGGTCCGAACTGGAAAGCATGCCGATGACCTTGCCGTCCTCCAGCACCGGCAGGTGGTGGAAGTTCAGCCGGGTCATGGTGATGAGGGCGTGGAAGGCCAGGGTGCCGCTGGTGATGGTGTGGAGATTGGCCGTCATGATGCGGCTGACCGGTTCCTCGAAGGACAGGCCGGCGACGATGCAGCGACTGCGCAGATCGCGGTCCGTGACCAGGCCCGCCAGGCGTTCCCCCTCCATGACGAAGATCGAGGAGACGCGGCACTCGGTCATGATCCGCGCCGCCTCGCGGATGCTGGCCTCGGGGTGGACGCTGATGACCCGGCGGCCGGTGATGAAGTCGCGGATGTTGACCGTCAGCAATGTGCTTCCGGTGGAGGCCTGGTCAGTCTGGACCAGGTCGAGTGCCTTGCGCAGCCGGTCCCGCTGGGAGTGATCGAAAAAGGCGGCGAAATCCGGGTACTCGCCGCGCAATCTGTCCAGTTCCGCGCAAGGCAGGATGTAGCACAGGGTGTCCTCGACGGTGGTACCGGAGAGTTTGAGGCCCAGGTCGGCGGTCTTGCAGTCCATGGAGCAGAGGTCACCCTCCGCCAGTTTGCTGACCAGGTCGCCAGCGGGGTTGCACAACTCCACCGCGCCGCGCCGCAGGATGTAGAGATAGGGTTGGTCCGTGTCCTTGGGGGGGAATTCCAGTCCGCGCCGGAAATAACGGACCTTCAGCTTCTTGGGCAGGCGGTCCAGGACGCCGGCGGGCAGCAGGGCGAAGGGGTGGTAGTTAGCCAGGAAATCGCGAATTTCGAGGAGTTCCACGTCCATGGTTCAGTTACCGGGGAGGCTGTAAAGACGGTAACCATACACGAAGAACGCCCTGGCTTGCCACCGCCGGCGGGTGGTATATCCCGCCGGCGACAAGGCAACTCGGCTCAGTCGGCTTTGGTGCTGGTCCCGCCGCCGCGGCTGGCGGTTCTGCGCGCGGGCGAGGCCTTGGTACCTTCGTCGCTCGCCGCGGGGTTGTCGGTCGCGGCTTCCTGAGCGGGGGTATTCGGGGCCTCGGCGGGCTCGTTCAAGGCGGATGCCAGATCGCCGCCGCCCGCCGCCAGCGTCTTGGCGCGTTCGACGGCCTCGCGGGCCTTGCTTTCCGCCGCGTTGAGGCGTTCCTGGGCCTGGCGGGCCTCTTCCAGGGCACGGGCGGCATCGCTCTGCTCCTTGGCGCTGGCCTGGGCCAGGGCCTGGGCGGTGCGGGCCTGCGCTTCGGCCGTCTTGGCCTGAGCGCGGGCCGTCTCGGCCTGGGCGGCGGCGGTTTCCGCCTGGGAATGGGCCTCCTTTTCCAGTACGGCCTGGGCATCGGCGATCTTCCTGGCCGCTTGGGCCATGATCTCCTGCCGGGCCTTTTCGATCTCCTGCTGGGTCGCCTCGCGGATGGCAACGATCTCGGTCTGGGCCTCGGCCTTGATCCGTTCGATCAGGGCTTGGGCCTCGCGACGGGCCTGTTCGGCGTTTTCGCGGCTCTCGTTGGCTTGCTTCAGGGCATTCTGGACCTCGGCCTGGGCCTGGGCGGTCTTGGCCTGGGCCTCGGCCTGAAGCTGGGCGGCCAGGGCCTCGGCCTTGGCGGCACGGGCACGGGCGGTAGCCGTCTCCGCCTGGGCCTCCGCCTGGGCGCGGGCGACCTTATCCTGGGCCTGGGCGACCTCGACCTGGGCCCGGGCGGCCTCGGTCAACTCTCGCACCAGGGATTCCAATTGCTTAAGGGGTTTTTCACTGGGGGACATGGGATTCTCCTCGTTTATGGATGTGGAAGGCGTCCAGCCACCCCCCACCCGCTGGTCGTCTCGGGTTCGTTCTGATGGACGGATGTCGGGCTGGAGCCCGCGCGGCGGTTCTTATCGAGGTGGGCCGCTCAGGGCGAGGTGGCAGGATAAGGCAATGTTACGGGATTTTGACGGCTGTTGGCGAATAATCGCCACCATTTTGCTCAGGATCTCCGCAAGATTCATGGCCGGCGGACCCTTTCAGGAATCCCGGCCAAAAAAAACCCCGCCTGGGCGGGGTCAGGTCAGGCCCAGGGCCCTCAGGGCCACTGGTGCCTGAAATCCGCCGGGCCCCGCAAGGCCCGGGATCGATCAGTGGATGGGGCTTAGTGACCCGTGGCCGCTCCGGCACCCTTGGGCACGCGGATGTCTTCCACCAGATGCTGGATATGCTCGGGCGGTGGCGCGGTGGCGCGGGAGACGGCGAAGGCGACGATGAAGTTCACCAGGGCGCCGATGGCGCCAAAGGCCTCGGGAGAGATACCCATGAACCAGTTGGCGGGAGTATTGGCCAACATTTCCGTGCCCTTGATGAAGAACCAGCCCTTGAACCAGAAGATGTAGACCAGGGTCGTGGCCAGTCCGGCGAGCATGCCGGCGATGGCACCGGCGCCGTTGGCGCGCTTGTCGAAGATACCCATCATCAGTACCGGGAAGATGGAGGAGGCGGCCAGACCGAAGGCCAGCGCCACCACCTCCGCCGCGAAGCCGGGTGGATTGATGCCCATGTAGCCCGCCACCACGATGGCGCCCGCCATGGCGATGCGCCCGGCCATGAGTTCGCCCTTCTCCGAGATGTTGGGGGCGATCATGCTCTTGATGAGGTCGTGGGAGATGGCGGCGGAAATGGCCAGCAGCAGGCCGGCGGCGGTGGACAGGGCGGCGGCCAGACCGCCGGCGGCGACCAGGGCGATGACCCAGTTGGGCAGATGGGCGATCTCCGGGTTGGCGAGCACCATGATGTCGTTGTCGACCTTGGTCATCTCGTTCCCCTTCCAACCAAAGGACTCGGCCTTGGGCTTGAAGGTCTCGCTCTTGTCGTTGTAGTACTGGAGACGTCCGTCGGCGTTCTTGTCCTCCCAGCCCAGGAGGCCGGTGGTCTTCCAGCGGTTCATCCACTCCGGCACCTGGGCAATCTCAATGTTGCCGGTGACCTCACCTACCTTGCCGACCTGAATGGTATCCATCAGGTTGAGGCGCGCCATGGCGCCCACGGCCGGGGCGGTGGTGTAGAGGATGGCGATGAAGACCAGCGCCCAGCCCGCGGAGGAGCGGGCGTCCTTGACCTTGGGCACGGTGAAGAAGCGGATGATGACGTGGGGCAGGCCAGCGGTACCGATCATCAGGGAGAGGGTGAGCAGGAAGATGTTGAGGGTCGAGCCCTTCTGCGCCGTATAGGCGGGGAAGCCCAGGTCCGTGACCACCTGATCCAGCTTATCCAACAGGAACATGCCGCTCTGGGTCTCCACGCTGCCCAGCCCAATCTGCGGAAGGGGGTTGCCGGTGAGCTGCAGGGAGATGAAGATGGCCGGGATGGTGTAGGCGAAGATGAGGACGATGTACTGGGCGATCTGGGTGTAGGTGATGCCTTTCATGCCGCCGAGTACGGCATAGAAAAAGACGATGATCATGCCAATGATGACGCCGGTCTCGAAACCGACTTCCAGGAAGCGGGAGAAGGCCACCCCGACACCCTTCATCTGGCCGATAACGTAAGTCAGCGAGGCGAC
>SBFV01000431.1 GCA_006227775.1 Gammaproteobacteria bacterium
GATTTTGGGGCTCTTCGACCGAACCTCGTTCCTTGTGTAGCACCTTGGCGGCTACCGGGATCAAAAGGCAGAAGGAATCCCAGGGATGGGTGATAGGCTGATTTGACCGTCTTGCTCCCGCGCCCACCCATCGGCACCCGCCGTCTTTCCACGTCCACGACATGCCCTGGCTAGAACTCATCCTCACCACCGACCGGGAACGGGCGCCCCTCATCGAGGCGGCCCTGGAAAACGCCGGCGCCCTGGCCGTCACCTTTGGTGATGCCGGGAACGAACCCCAACTGGAACCCCCCCTGGGGACCACCCCCCTGTGGGGCCAGGTCCTGATCACCGGCCTCTTTGAACCCGATCCGGCCAGCCGCCAGACCATCGAAACCCTGGCCAAGGCCCTGAGGGACTTGCTGACCGGTCCAGCCCGTTTGGAGCAGATCGCCGATCAGGCCTGGGAACACACCTGGCGGGACGACTTCGCCCCGACCTGCTACGGTACCCGCCTCTGGGTCTGCCCCCGCGGTCAGCGCCCCCTAGGGGAGCCGCCGGATGCGGTGGTGGTCGAACTGGACCCAGGCTTGGCCTTCGGCACCGGCCACCATCCGACCACGGCCCTGTGCCTGCGGTGGCTCGACGGCTTGGCCCTGGCGGGGACCCGGCTCATCGACTATGGCTGTGGCTCGGGCATCCTCGCGATCGCTGCCCTCAAACTGGGTGCCGCCGAGGCCCTGGCGGTGGATCACGACCCTCAGGCCTTGGAGGCTACCCGCGCCAATGCCGCCGACAATGGCGTCGCCTCGCGCCTGCGGATTCTGTCCCCGGAGGACTTGTCGATCGAGCCCGCCGATTTTCTGATGGCGAACATTCTCGCCGGCCCCCTGATCGACCTGGCGCCCCGCCTGGCCGATCTGGTCCGCTCCGGCGGCCGGCTGGCCCTATCGGGATTGCTGGTGGATCAGACCCAGGCCATCACCACCGCCTACGCCTCCTGGTTTAAACTGGATCCGCCAGTCAGGGAGGAGGACTGGATACTGATCGCCGGCCAGCGCCGTCCGACCCCGGTCGCCGAGGTTCCCGTCCGCCCCGGATCGGGCAATGGCGGTTGACGCACGCCGTGGCTCACCTCCCGACGGGGCGGCCTCCCGCGCCCCCGCGCATCGGCCCCCATACCCTTGCCAACAACCTGATTCTGGCCCCCATGGCGGGGGTCACGGATCGTCCCTTCCGTGAGCTATGCCGTCGCCTGGGGGCGGGGCTGGCCGTAGGCGAGATGGTCGCCGCGGATACCCGCCTCTGGGGCAGCCGCAAGAGCCAGCGCCGCCTGGATCATCAGGGCGAAACGGGTCCCATCGTCGCTCAGATCGTCGGCAACGAGCCGGAGGCCCTGGCGGAGGCGGCGCGGCGGAATCTGGACCTGGGCGCGGATATCATCGACATCAACATGGGCTGCCCGGCGAAAAAGGTCTGCCGCAAGGCAGCCGGCTCCGCCCTGCTGCGGGACGAGCGCCTGATAGGGCGGATTCTGGCGGCGGTGGTCGCGGCCGTCCCCCTGCCCGTGACCCTCAAGATCCGTACCGGCTGGTCCCCGACGGAACGCAACGCCCCCCTGATCGCCCGCATCGCCTGGGAGAGCGGCGTCGCCGCGCTGACGGTGCATGGCCGCACCCGGGCCTGCGGTTTTACGGGCCCGGCGGAATACGACACCATCCGCGCCATCCGGGACCTGATCCCCATCCCTCTCATCGCCAACGGGGATATCGACGCCCCCGAGCGGGCCCGTTTCGTGCTGAACTACACGGGGGCCGATGCTATCATGATCGGACGGGCTGCCTTGGGGCGTCCCTGGATTTTCCGGGAAATCGACCATTATCTGGCGACGGGCCACCACCTCTCCAGACCGACGCCGGACTGGGTGAGATCCACCCTGCTCCAGCATCTGCACGCCCTGTACGACCATTATGATGACCGCACCGGCGTGGGCATCGCCCGCAAACACCTCGGCTGGTATTTGCGCGGCCTTCGGGATGCGGCTGACCTGCGGGCAGGCTTCAATCGCGCCGGGACCCGACAAGAACAAATGACCTTCATCGAGGGCACTCTCGCCTGTGCCTTAGGGAAGGCGGAAAACGGAGGATGACCAGGCGGCATGAACCACCTGACGGCACAGCAATCCAGCCTGACTTCCACCTCGACCCTGGAAGACCTTCATATACCGCGCCTGGACCGTTCCGAGCCCCTATGCGAATGCGTCCGCAACGCCGTGCGCTTCTATCTCCAGCATCTGGGGGATCACGCGGTCGGCGACCTCCATGGCTTCGTCATGCGCGAGATCGAACGCCCCCTGATCGAGGAGGTGCTGGGGTTCACTCAGGGCAATCAGAGTCGCGCCTCCGCCATGCTCGGCCTCAGCCGCACCACCCTGCGTAAAAAGCTGGCCCTTTACCAGACGCTGGGGGGCGGTGCCGATGACGCCCCCGACCGGAACCTCCCTCAGGCCCAGGACTGACTTCAGGCCAGACGCCACCCAATCCGACTACGCCAACACCTTGCGTTGCGATGCCCCAGGCCGAGGCGTGTCCCGACCCACCTACTCCGATTGTCTCCGAGGCCCAATAACCCATGCAGCCCATTCGCCGCGCCCTCATCAGCGTTTCCGACAAGACCGGCCTGGTCGACTTCGCCCGCGCCCTGGCGGCGCGGGGGATCGAGGTCCTCTCCACCGGGGGCACCGCCAGCCTACTGACTGAAAAGGAGATCCCGGTCACCGAGGTCTCTGATTACACCGGATTCCCGGAGATGATGGGCGGCCGGGTCAAGACCCTGCACCCCCTGGTCCATGGCGGCATCCTCGGGCGGCGGGGTATCGACGATCTGGTGATGCTGGAGAACGGTATCCACCCCATCGACCTGGTGGTGGTCAACCTCTACCCCTTCGAGCAGACCGTGGCCCGGCCCGGCTGCGACCTGGCTACCGCCATCGAGAACATCGACATCGGTGGCCCGACCCTGCTGCGGGCCGCCGCCAAGAACCATGCCGCCGTCACCGTGGTGGTGGACGCCGCTGACTATGACCGGGTCCTGGCGGAGATGGCTGCTCAGGGCGGGGCCGTCGGCGAGGCCACCCGTTTCGATCTCGCGGTCAAGGCCTTCGAGCACACCGCCCGCTACGATGGCGCCATCGCCAATTACCTGGGGCGCCGGCTGGCCGGGACCGCGGAGGCCACTGGGGCCGAACCGGCGCCCTTCCCCCGCACCCTGAATTTCCAGGTGCGACTGCGCCAGGCCATGCGCTATGGCGAGAACCCCCACCAGGGGGCCGCCTTCTTCACCGAGCCGGGCTTCGGCGGGACCAGCGTCGCCACCGCGACCCAGCTCCAGGGCAAGGAACTGTCCTACAACAACATCGCCGATACCGACGCGGCCCTGGAGTGCGTCAAGCAGTTCGACGAGGGTCCAGCCTGCGTCATCGTCAAGCATGCCAACCCCTGTGGCGTTGCCTTGGGCACCAGTCTGCTGGAGGCCTACGAGCGGGCCTTCAGCACCGATCCGGAATCCGCCTTTGGCGGCATCATCGCCTTCAACGGTGAACTGGACGCGGCCACCGCCAGCGCCATCGCCGAACGGCAGTTCGTCGAGGTCATCATCGCCCCTGGCGTCTCGGCGGAGGCCCGCGCCGCCCTGGCCCCCAAGAAGAACGTCCGTGTCCTCGAATGCAGCCCCTGGGGCGGGGAAGCGGACCAGCGTCTGGATTTCAAGCGCGTCCACGGCGGCCTGCTGGTCCAGAATGCCGACCTGGCACTCTACGCGGCCCTGCGTACCGTCACCCGGCGCGAACCCAGCGCGCCGGAGCTGACCGACCTGCTCTTCACCTGGCGGGTGGCGAAGTTCGTCAAGTCCAACGCCATCGTCTACGGGCGCGATGGCATGACCATCGGCGTCGGCGCCGGGCAGATGAGCCGCGTCAACTCGGCGCGCATCGCCGTCATCAAGGCCGAACAGGCCGGGCTGGCGGTGCGGGGGGCGGTCATGGCCTCCGACGCCTTCTTCCCCTTCCGCGATGGCATCGACCAAGCGGCGGCGGCGGGCATTACCGCCGTCATCCAGCCCGGCGGTTCCCTGCGCGACGAGGAGACCATCGCCGCCGCCGACGAGCACGGCATGGCCATGGTCTTCACCGGCATGCGCCACTTCCGGCATTGATGATCCATCCCACGGCCATCGTCGAGGCTGGCGCGGTGGTCCACGCTTCCAGCCGCGTCGGTCCCTACGCCCTCATCGAGGACGGCGCCGAAATCGGTCCGGACTGCCTCATCGAAGGCCATTGCCGCGTCTACGGCCTGACCCGTCTCGGCCGAGGCAACATCGTCCGCCACGGCGCCACCCTGGGCTCCACCCCCCAGGATCTGAGCTACCACCCGGACAAGGCCAAGCCCTTGACCATCGGCGATTTCAACCAGTTCCGGGAATGCGTCAACGTCAGCCATGGCCTCAAGACGGACTTGGGGACGCGGATTGGCAGCCACAACTATCTCATGGCCTTCAGCCACGTGGGCCATGATTGCCAACTCGGCGATCACAACCTCCTCGCCAACGGCGCCACCCTGGCCGGGCACGTGGAGTTGGACCATCATGTCTTCCTCTCCGGCCAGGTCGCGGTGCACCAGTTCTGCCGCATTGGCGCCTTCGCCATGGTCGCGGGGGTCAGCGGCGTACCCCAGGACGTCCCCCCCTATGTCACCGCCGATGGCCACCGCGCCCGCATCGTCGGCCTGAACACCGTAGGGCTGCGACGCAACGGCTTCAGCCAGGCCCAACGCCGTCTGATCAAGGCGGTCTACCGCCTCCTCTTCCGCTCGGGGTTGCCCCTGCACGTGGCCCTGGACCGGGCCGAAGCGGAATTTCCCGCCCCCGAGACCGAAGCCATCCTGGACTTCAGCCGCGCCAGTCAGCGCGGCGCCACCCACCTCGCCCGCGAGCCGCGCCAGGACTGACCAA
>SBFV01000348.1 GCA_006227775.1 Gammaproteobacteria bacterium
TTTCACCTGTGGGGCATTATCCCCCATGACAACGGATGCGGATGGACACCCTTAAGCTCAGGCGCGTCGCCATCGACACTTACCGCGAAAACGTGGCCTTCCTCCATCGTGATTGCCCTCACTATCGCAGTGAGGGTTTTCAGGCCCTGGCCAAGGTGGAGGTCCTGGCCGGTCGGGGGGCGATGCCGGTACTGGCGGTGCTCAACGTGGTGGATGACACCGCTATCGTCGGCCCCGACGAGCTAGGCCTGTCGGAGCAGGCCTTCGCCCAGATCGCCATCCCCGCGGGGGCGCCGGTCACCGTCAGCCAGGCCCAGCCACCGGCCTCCTTAAGCGCTGTTCACCGCAAGATTCGCGGCGAGCGTCTCCAGGCTTGGGAATACGCCGATATTGCCCGTGATATCGCCAACAGCCGCTATTCCAAGATCGAGATGTCGGCCTTCATCGTCGCCTGCGCCCAGGTGGGTCTGGAGCGCGAGGAGGTCCTGTACCTGACCCAAGCCATGGTCGAGAGCGGTGAACGCCTGGACTGGGGCGCCGACCTGGTGGCGGACAAACACTGTATCGGCGGGGTGCCGGGCAACCGCACCACCCTTATCGTCATGCCCATTGTCGCCGCCCATGGGCTCATGATCCCCAAGACCTCCAGCCGCGCCATCACCTCGCCCGCCGGCACCGCGGACACCATGGAGGTTCTGGCGCGGGTCGATCTGTCGCCAGACCAACTCCACGAGATCGTCCGGCGGGAATGCGGTTGCCTGGCCTGGGGGGGGACCGCCCGCCTCGCCCCCGCCGACGATATTCTGATCGCGGTGGAGCGGCCCCTGTCCCTGGACTCCCCGGGGCAGATGGTCGCCTCCATCCTGGCGAAGAAGCTCGCCGCTGGCTCTACCCATCTCCTCATCGACATCCCGGTGGGACCGACGGCCAAGGTACGCCATCACCAGGATGCCCTGCGCCTGCGCAAGCTCTTCGAGTACGTTGGCGACAGCCTGGGCCTGCACCTGGAGGTGATGATCACCGACGGCAGTCAGCCCATCGGTCGCGGTATTGGCCCGGTGCTGGAGTCCCGCGATGTCATGGCCGTTCTCGACAACGATCCCCATGCCCCCGCGGACCTGCGGGACAAGGCCCTGCTCCTGGCGGGCCAGATATTGGAGTTCGATCCGCAGGTCCGCGGTGGCACCGGCCTCGCCCTGGCCCGGGAGATCCTGGCGTCCGGCCGTGCCGCCGCCAAACTGCGGGCCATTATCCAGGCCCAGGGGGCCAACCCGGACCCCCCATCCCTCGGCAGTCTGCGTCACGAAATCCCCGCCCCGGTGGACGGGGTGGTCACCGCCATCGACAATTTCCAGATTGCCCGCATAGCTCGCCTGGCTGGCGCCCCCATGGACCCCGGTGCCGGGGTCGAACTGCACCGCAAGCTGGGTGATCCGGTACGCCAGGGCGAAACCCTCTATGCCATCTATGCCCGCTTTCCCGCCGATTTTCGCTTCGCCCGCGCCCTGGCCGGCCAGGACTCGGGTTACGCGATCGCGGAGCCCTTGAACACCCATGGCCCTGGGACCAACAACTGGCGCGTGCCCGTCCGTGTCCATGGCCGGACATGAGTTGCGCGATCTATCAGGTAAGCTCGTGAATGTAACCCCTCACCCAACGCTGCTACTCGGTTTCCCGGAGTATCGTGAACCGGCCCGTCGCCTGGCCGCCGCGGCGGGTTTAGGCTACGCCGAGGTCGAGGTCCACCGCTTTCCGGATGGCGAGAGCCGGGTGCGCCTGCCGCCGGGGCTGGGGGAGCGGGTCATTCTGTGCCGCAGCCTTGACCACCCCAATGACAAGCTGATCGAACTCGCCTTGGCGGCCAGCGCCGCCCGCGAACTGGGAGTGCGTCACCTGACCCTGGTGGCCCCTTACCTCTGCTACATGCGCCAGGACAAGGCGTTCAACCCGGGGGAGGCGATCAGCCAGCCCATCATCGGCGAACTGTTGGCCACCTGGGTGGACGAATTGGTCACCGTGGATCCTCATCTCCACCGGGTGGCGACCCTGGAAGAGGCGATTCCGGTCCGGCGAGCCCACTGCCTCACCGCGGCTCCCTTGATGGCGGATTTTCTGGCCCGCGAACTGGATGCCCCGGTGATCATCGGTCCGGATGAGGAGGCCAAGCAGTGGGTAGCCGCCATTGCCACCCGGGCCGGCCTCGATTACCGCATCGGCGACAAGCGGCGCTCCGGGGACCGCGAGGTGGAAGTCGCCTTCTCCGCCCCCCCGCCCGCCGGACGCAACCTGGTCCTGGTGGACGATATCGCCAGTACGGGGCGTACCCTGGAGGCCGCGGTGGCGCTCTTGGGCGCCACCCATCCCGCCTCCATCTCCGTCCTGGTAACCCACGCCCTTTTCCTGGAGGGGACCTTGGCGCGTTTACGTCAGGCCGGGGTTTCCAACGTCTGGAGCACCGACAGCATCCCCCATCCCAGCAACCGCCTGGCCCTGGCGCCCTTACTGGCGGAGGCGCTCAGCCTTCCGTCCGGAGACCGGAGGAAGACCGAAGGTTGATTGGCGATGGGGGTAGGGCTTGGGGTGGGTTGAACCAGGGTAACCTTCATGCGGGGGTCTCGTTACAACCCTGATGACGGAAGTGACGATTGCGGTGCTGTCGCCTTTAGACGGTGGCGCTGTCCTCACCCTAACCAACCTATTGCGCGGAGACGGATTCTGGAGTCCTCATGGAACATTGGTACGCCGTCCACACCAAGGCTAGGGACGAAATGCTGGCGGAAGAAAACCTTCACCGGCAGGGTTTCCACACCTTTCTCCCCCGGATCAAGGCCACCCGCCGGCGGCGCGGGCGTTGGTACCAGGTCATCGAACCCCTCTTTCCGGGCTACCTGTTCATCCGCCTCGATCCGCTCACCCAGGATACCTCTCCCATCCGCTCCACCCGTGGCGCCCTCGGCCTGGTCCGCTTTGGTGGAGAGCCCGCCGTCGTCCCGGCCGAGCTGATCGAGCAACTCATCGCCGCCGCGACCGACGAACCGGGCGTGGTGCGCCAGGAGCACCTCTTTCAGCCCGGGGACCGAGTCCGGATTCTCAGCGGACCCTTCACCGGCCTTCCCGCCAGCATCGTCGCCGAAACCGGCGAGGAGCGTGTTCAGCTCCTCCTCGAACTGCTGGGGCGCACCAATAAGGTCCTCATCTCCCGCCATCAGGTCGCCCCGGCAGCCTGACCCTTCCCACCCTATCGCCCGACCTGCGGTTTCCAGTCACGACGGTAAGGTGCGGGGCTCTCTGGTGGGATATCGACCGCGGGGCGGCTGTCGGCAAGCCTACAGGTAGGCAGGCATAACTCATCGCAGTATTCAGTCCGCCAAGGGAGGATCGGGTGGGGGTGTCGACAGCATGGATGCCGTCGTCAAGCCCACTGGGATGTATGCACGGCGTCCCCCACCAGACGCCATCCGACCCGGGAACGCCGCCCACTGATTGGCGATGAACATAAAAAAGGCCCGCGGGTGCGGGCCTTCAAGGCTGGCGCTCGGGGCAGACGCAACCGCGGAAGCAACCCCGAAGCAGCGCTGGCGGAGCGGCTACTTGGCCGCCAGATCGTCCAGGGCCTTGGCGGGGATGATCTGACCGTTGAGGGCGGCGTCCTTGGCGCTGCGGCCAAAGGCGACGGCCATCAGGTTGGAGTAGTAGACCACCGGCATCTTGAACTGGGTGCCGTAGGTGGCGTTGATCTCGTCCTGATAGACCTCGACGTTCATCTGGCACACCGGGCAGGGGGTGACGATGAGGTCGGCGCCGTGGTCGTAGGCGGCCTCGATGATGCCCTTGACCATCTCCTGGGACTTGGCCGGTTCGGAGAAGGCCAGGGCGCCGCCGCAGCATTGCACCTTCTTCTCGTAGCCGGTCAGGGCGTCAGCACCCAGGGTCTCCACCAGCTTGTCCAGATACCGCGGGTTCTCGAAGGACTCGCCGGCGATGCCAAAGGGCCGGTTGGTCTGGCAGCCGACGTACCCCGCGATCTTGATGCCGGACAGGGGCTTCTTGACCTTGGCGGCGATGGTGTCGTAGCCGATGTCCTCCACCAGCACTTCCGCCATGTGCTTGATGGGCGTAACGTTCTTGAGCTTGAGGCCGGCCTCCGCCAGGGCGGTGTTGCACTCGGCCAGCAGGG
Source organism: Gammaproteobacteria bacterium (assembly GCA_006227775.1). GTDB lineage: Bacteria > Pseudomonadota > Gammaproteobacteria > Chromatiales > Chromatiaceae > M0108. The sequence continues at coordinate 4,178 of SBFV01000348.1, forward strand.
ACTGGTCCTCGTGCAGACGCTCGGCGGCCTCGCGGGTGGACAGCCAGCAGGCGGCGCAGGTGGCGACGATGTCCTGGCCGGCGTGGTGCTGCTCGGACAGGGCGATATTGCGCGCCGACAGGGTCAGACGCGGCAGTTCGCCGCCGCCGGCATAGCCGATGGAGGCGGCGCAGCAGTTCCAGTCGGGGATCTCGTTGAGTTGGATGTCGAGCTCCTCGCACATGGTCCGCACCGAAACCATGTAGTTGGAGGAGGAGGCGCCCTTCTGGGAGGAGCAACCGGGATAGAAGGAATATTGTCGCTTGGCCATCTGTGTCTCCTCCTCAGGCGCGCCGAGTGGCACCGTGTTGGGCGATACGGGCGTCTTCCAGCTCCTGGGCCTTCTGGATGACTTTCTGGAAGCCGCTCAGGTCCTTGACGGCATGGCCGCCGAGGATCTCCATGGGGTTCATGCGGCCGGTCTTCATCATGTTCAGGCCCAGCTTCTGCTTCTTGAGGGCGATCTTGACCCCCTCGCCGAAGCCGTTCATGAAATAGAGGGCCAGACCGAGCTTGAGCTCGTTGACTCGGCCCTTCTTCATCAGGTTGTTCCAGAACAACTGGGCAAATTTGGCCGTCGGCTGGTTCTGCGGCACCAGGCCCAGGCGTTTGGCGTAGGTGGCCAGGCCGTGCATGATGTGGGTGATGGGCAGTTCCCGCGGGCAGCGCACGATGCAGTTGTAGCAGGAGGTGCACATCCACACGGAATCGGAGGACAGGACCTCCTCGCGCTTGCCGGCGCGGATCATCATGAAGATTTCCTGCGG
>SBFV01000010.1 GCA_006227775.1 Gammaproteobacteria bacterium
TATGTGCCAGATAGACGAAGCACTTGTATGACGGCCTCCCCGCCTGTGGTTATTTATTCCTATCCTGTTATTCGTTGGGATTAGTCGGGTTGGCCCATGCCCGAATTACCGGAAGTCGAAACGGCGCGCCGGGGATTGGCCCCTCATCTTGAAGGACAAACCATTATGGAACTCAAGGTCAGGGAGCATCGGTTACGTCTTCCCATTCCCGATGATATGGGGGAGATGCTGGCTGGCCAGCAGGTCCGCGAATTGAGGCGTCGCGGTAAATACCTGATACTGGACCTTCAAAAAGGCTCAGTGCTCATTCATCTGGGCATGTCCGGCAGTCTGAGGGTTCTGCCGACAATCACTCCCCCCGGACCCCATGATCATTTAGATTTAGTGCTTAGGGGAGGTCGATGCCTCCGCTTGCGGGATCCCCGACGATTCGGCCTTTTCCTTTGGGCTGAGGATATTCCAGAAAGGCATCCTTTGCTGTGTGAGCTGGGGCCCGAACCTCTCGAGGAAGGATTCAACGGAGACTATCTCTTTCGCCAATCCCGTGGACGGCGACGAAGGCTCAAGGGGTTTGTTATGGACTCTAGGGTGGTGGTGGGGGTGGGGAATATCTACGCCAGTGAATCACTATATCTAGCTGGCCTACGCCCTGATCGTCACGCAGGAGAGCTGGATATGGTGGAATATCAAGCGCTTGCCCTTGCCATAGTTTCCGTACTCACCAGTTCCATTGCCGCTGGTGGCACCACGCTGCGGGATTTTGTGGGAGAGGATGGCCATCCCGGGTATTTTGCCCGCCAGTTGCAAGTTTACGGACGGGAAGGCCAACCCTGCATTCGATGTGCAACCTCCATCCTGCGAGTGAAAATCGAACAGAGGTCCAGTTTCTACTGCCCAAGTTGCCAGACCTAGGCTTGGCGACCCGGCCCCGGTCCAGTGGGCATGCCGGTAGTTGTCCATCAGTACCGGCTTGAGGGGGCATCCGGCCAGGTTAGCCAGAGGGCTACGACTCGACTTGTTGGATTCCAGCGACGAACCAATCACCCGCCGCGCTTTCCCACTCGTGATTAATATGCCAGATCTCGCGGAAGGGTTGGGCGGTATCACTCGTCTCTTCGCGGATCAGGCCCCAAAATTCCAGGCTGACAACCACTTGGCTTCCTTCGCGGCGGACAGCCGCCAGCGCGACGTTCAAAGTCACCACCTCGGTAAACTGAGGCTTGCTACCAAGGTTCAGGCGCTCCCGTTGGAGTTCGTTGAAAAGTTCGGGGGTAGTGTATCCCCGAATGTCATTGAAATCTGCCTTATCCCAGGATGATTGCAACCGCAGGAAGTGCGATTTCGCGCCCGCAACAAAGCCCTGTACATCGAACCAGGCAGGGGCCTGAAGGGTGGATGAACCGCTATCGGCAGACGGACTCACTGAACTGGCCTTGGGAGGGGGAGTACGGCCGGAGGTATGAGGGAAGGCGCTGCGACCACCATGGGCCTGGCCAGTGCCTGCGGGCGCGGGAATGGGACCGGAGCCCCGTCGCATCAGGCGGAACATAAGGAAGCCTCCAAGGATCACCGCGATGATGAGCAGGAAATCCATGACCTGCAGGCCTTCGAAGGCATCGCCAAAAAAGAGGGAAGCCAGGAGTCCGCCGGCAGCGAGTCCTGCCAAGGGACCCAGCCAGCGGCTGGCACCCGTGGTGCGGGGCATGCTTGCCGGGGCTGCGGGCATATTGGCTGGACTGACGGGACGTGTCTGTTGAGCCGGGGCTGAATGAGGCATGTTGTATTGTTTGCCCATGTTCCCTCCGCCACCAAGGCGCTTGGCCTCGGCGATGGGTGGGGCAAACAGGGAAAGAGTTATGAGGGTGATAACCAAGGCAGCCAGACTGTTCATGAGCTTTCTCTTCGCGCGGAACAGGGGATAACAAATTCTTACGTTCAGATGATGGTGCCGGCAGGAAAATGCAATTGCGGATTTCAGGGGAGGATGCTTGATTACCGAACCGCTTTATCCTGAATGTAGGAGGGGGATGAAGGGTGGCTGCATGAATTCCCCACACCCGGGTCTTCGATCGCGGAAGGCTTTCCATGCCTATCACGCGAAGTAAATCTGGGGGGAGAAAAATGGCGTTCTTAACCAGTGATGCGCTTATATTTTTCCATCAACTGCTCCTCGGTCTCCTCGTGATTGGGGTCCTTGAGGATGCAGTCGACCGGGCACACCTCGACACACTGGGAAGTCTCGTAGTGGCCGACGCACTCGGTGCAGAGATCAGGGTCGATGACATAGATCTCGTCGCCCTGGCTAATGGCGCCGTTGGGGCATTCGGGCTCGCACACGTCGCAGTTGATGCATTCGTCAGTGATGTAAAGCGCCATGGTGAAACTCCTGAGGCAGGTGAGAAACGGGGGAGCTAGGGACCTAGGGTTGGAAGTGGGGGCGCTATCTAGGCGTCCGGCTACCAATGAGTATCATCTTACCCAAAGCGCTGACGCAATGCAGTACGGACCTGGGGTGGAACGAAGGAAGAAACATCCCCCCCTAGGCGCGAGACCTCACGAACCAGCGAAGAGGAAAGAAAAGCGTATTGTTCCGCCGGCGTCATGAACAAAGTCTCTATGCGGGGGGACATACGGCGATTCATGCTTGCGAGTTGAAACTCAAATTCGAAGTCCGATACCGCCCGCAAGCCACGCATGATGACGCCAATGTCGGCAGCTTTGGCAAAGGTCACCAGCAAACCGCTGAAGGCCGTGACCTGAACATTGGCTAGGTGGGCTAGGGTCTCGTGAGCCAACGCCACCCGCTGCTCCGTGTCGAAGGTTGGGGTCTTGTGGGTATCCGCAGCAACGGCAACCACCACCTGGTCGAAGATTCTGGCGGCACGTTCAATCAGGTCAATGTGACCGTTGGTGATGGGATCAAAGGTACCGGGATAGACGATCCGGCGCATCTGGGGGCTTCCTGTTAGGGAGAAATCTACCGCCCGAGGGTAGTGGCACCCCGACAATGTTTACTATCATCTGGGGTATGGTATTACCCCTCATGTAAGTGAAGGCGGATTTCAGGGGAGAATATCAGGAGACGATTCGCCTGTCTCCGCCAAACCGAAACGCACCTGGCCTGCCTGGCGGTCGCGCACTAAGTTCCAGCCCGCGGGCAACGGTGGGAAACCGATCTTGGCGGGGGTCTCCAAATAGACTTTTGCCTCGCTGCCGAGCCAGGGCCGCTCCTGCAGCGCCTGGCAACAGGGACCTAAGAGATCGGCGTCGAAAGGGGGATCAAGAAAGATCACATCGAACCACTCGGCTCGGGCCGTTCGCAACCACTGGAGGGCATCGACCTGGATGATCTCGATCTGATGGTCGAGAGCGAAGAGACGTCGGTTAGCCTGCAAGAATCTAATGGTAGCGGGGACGCGGTCCAACATAACCACCCGATCAGCGCCCCGCGAGGCTGCCTCGAACCCGAGGGCGCCGCTACCGGCGAATAAATCCAAACAACGACTACCCCGGATCAAGGGAGCCAGCCAGTTGAAGAGCGTCTCACGCACCCGGTCAGGCGTTGGCCTTAGATCTCGCTGGTGCGGCACACTGAGTCGCCTGCCCCGTAAGTCGCCCCCGATGATCCTGATCCGACCGGATTCAAGGGACTCAGGACGCTTCATGATGGCCTTATGTTCGTCGGGGTGAAGAGAGGACCGCGGCCACGTTCGGATCAGGGTATCGACTGGGCCAAGGCACTCGTCCCGGGACCGACGATGACGGTCGCGAATCGGCTCGGATCGATACGGCGCTGGAATGCGTCGCGAATGGCTTCAGCGGTCACGGCGCTGATGCGTTCATTGAACCGGTCAAGGTAGTCCAAGGGTAAGCCATAGAAACCGATTATGGAAAGATACTGAGCGATTTTGCGATTCCCGGCAATGCGCAGAGGGAAGCCGCCGGTAATGTTTTTCACCGCGGCATCCAGTTCCTCCTGGCTGGGCCCTTGATCGCGAAAGCGCTGAATAGTCGCCATCAGGACATCCTGAGCTTGCTGACCCTGGTCGTTCTTGGTGGCTAACCCGGCTAAAAAGGGTCCTCGCTCCGCCAAGGGAAGAAAATAGCTATAAACGCTGTAAGAGAGGCCGCGCTTCTCACGTACCTCTTCCATCAGCAGGGATACTAGCCCGCTGCCGCCCAGGATGTGGTTGCCGACATAGAGGGGGAAGTAATCCTGATCGGTGCGAGACATACCTGCCTGCCCCGTGTAAACATGGGTCTGGGTGGAGGGGAAGTCGATCCTTTTCAGGCTGCTCCCGGGGCTATCGGTAACGGGTTGCACAGGAGGGGCGGATTCCCCGGGTGGCAGCCCCACGGTCACCTTGTCAGCGATGGCCTCCGCTTCTTGGCGGGAGATGGCGCCGACCATCGCGATGATGGCATTGCGGGCCACATAGTACCGATCATGGAAGCGGGTCAGGTCCTCGGGAGTCAGTTGCGTCAGGGATGTGGGTGTACCAGCGGGGTCGGACGCGTATGGATGCTCACCGAAAACGAGCCGAAAAAATGCCTTCTGACCCAGGGTAGCAGGATCCTGGTCATCCCGTTTGAGGGCGATGATGGCATTATCCCGTACGCGGTTGAAGTCGGCGGTAGCAAAACGTGGTTGGCTGATAATCTGCTCCAAGGTCTCGATGGACTGACCCAGGGCGGGTTCGCGGGTCAGGGTGCGCAAAGAGATCGCGACCATGTCGCGCTGGGCCTCGATGCCGAGTTCGGCGCCAACGGCCTCCAGGCGCTCGGCGATGCTATCCGCGTCCCAAGCGCCTGCACCCTGGTCAAGGAGAGCCGCGGTCAGGGAGGCAAGACCGGGGTGTCCGGCATCACGGGCGCTTCCCGCCTGGAAGGCGATGCGCAAATCCAACATCGGTAAATCGGGAGCGGCCACGAAGAGTACCTTAGTGCCTTTAGCAGACTCCCAGGTCTCGATGGTGGGCG
>SBFV01000168.1 GCA_006227775.1 Gammaproteobacteria bacterium
CTGGCCTGGGCGCGGTCGACGGTACCGGCCAGGTGGCTGTCCATGGAGACCATCACCACCCGGATGTCCGTGGGATTCACGGGCGCCTGGCCCTTGTTAGCGGCCAAAATGGGCTTTGGCATCGTAGAGCGTCTCCAAGGTGATGGTCGCCAGCCCGCGCTCCCTGGCGAAGCGTTCGGTGTTGCGGCGGGCCTTGCCGCGGACGAAGAAGGGGATCTTTTTGAGTTCGTTCTCGGCCTGGGGGTCCCAGACGGGTTCGTTGAGGGGTTCGCCAACGGCCTCGGGTCGGATGGTGGCTGAGTGGCCGGCGACCCCGGGGAGCGCCATCTCCGGAAGGGACGCCGCCAAGCTGGCGGCTGCGTTGCCAGCTGGTGGGCCCTCCGCGACGGCGGGAGAGACCTCGCCAAACTCGAAATCACCGCGGAACATGGACAGCAGATGCTCTTCCAGCCCCATCATCAGGGGGCCGATCCAGGCATCGAAAATGACGTCCGCCCCCTCGAAGCCCATCTGAGGGGCGTAACGGGCCGGGAAGTCCTGGACATGGGCGGGGGCCGAGATGACGGCGCAGGGAATGCCCAGACGCTTGGCGATGTGGCGCTCCATCTGGGTGCCGAGAACCAGTTCCGGGTGCGCCTCGGCGATGCGCACCTCAACCTCCAGGTAGTCGTCGCTGATCAGGGCCTCCAGGCCATGGTGGCGGGCGGCCTCGCGCACCGGCCGGGCCTGTTCGCGCAGGTAGGTGCCCAGCCCGACCAGGGTCATGCCCAGTTCCTGGTCGACGATGCGGGCGGCGGCGATGGCATGGGTGGCATCGCCAAAGATGAAGACCCGTTTGCCGGTGAGGTAAGTCGCGTCGACCGAATGGCTATACCAGGGCAGCCGAGGCAGGTAAAGACCGGCCTCCAGGCCTTCGCCTTCCAGCGACCGCGCGGTTGACGCGGCCGGCACGGCATATACATCGACCCGCGCGGCCAGACGGGCCGCGGCCTCGGCCACCGCTTCGTCTTCGGCGACCCGTCCAACCTCAGCGAGGAAATCGCGGGTGGCGCCAACGCCGATGGGCACCGTCCTGACCCAGGGCTGGCGGAAGGTCCGCTCCAGCCAGACGCAGGTCGACTCGGCGATCTCGGGGTAGAGGCAGATATTGAAATCGGCTTCGGGCAGGCGCAGCAGATCCGCCGGGCGGGCGCCCAAGGGGGCGGTGACCTGGACCTTGACGCCAATGGCCGCCAGCAGGCGGCTGACCGCCGTGATGTCGTCCCGGCAGCGGAAACCCAAGGCGATGGGGCCCAGCAAGTTGGCGCGAGGGCACTGGCCAGGGGCACGGTTCGGGCGCGGGGTGCCAGGGGCCGGGGCCCGGGGCTTGAGCAGGGCGCGCACCAGACGGTGGAAGGTCTCGCTGGCGCCCCAAGTCTCCTTGCGCGACCAGGAGGGCAGGTCCAGGGGCAGGACCGGCACTGGCAGACCCAGGCTCCGCACCAGGGCTCCCGCCTGATCCTGGAGCAGCTCGGCGGTGCAGGACTCACCGACCAGCAGGACCTCGGGGCGGAAGCGCTCATAGGCGGCGCGGGCCGCATCCTTGATCAGGTCGGCGGTGCCGCGGCCTAGGTCACGCTGCTGGAAACTGGTGTAAGAGACCGGCGGCCGCGCCGGGCGCCGCTCGATCATGGTGAAGAGCAGATCGGCGTAGCCGTCGCCCTGGGGGGCATGCAACAGGCAATGCACGCCGCGCATGGCGGTGGCGACGCGGAGGGCGCCCATGTGCGTAGGACCTTCGTAAGTCCAGAAGGCGAGTTCCATGACGGCTCAGACCCCCAGCCGGTCGCGCCGAAGCAAGGGCCGGGCGAAGAGCTCGGCGAGATCCGCCGCCTGCTCGAAGCCCTGGATGGGGGAGAAGACCAGCTCGATGGACCACTTGGTGGTCAGCCCCTCAGCCTCCAAGGGGTTGGCCAGGCCCAGACCACAGACCGTGAGGTCGGGACGCAGGGTCCGCACCGCGTCGAGTTGGCGGTCCACGTCACCGCCCTCGATCAGGGCGAAGGAGGGGGCGGCGGGCGCTGCCAAGGGGGGGGATAAGGGTTCACCCCTGGCGGCGGGGGGTGGGGGGCTGGGGGACCATGGCCTCGGCTGGGCTGAGGGGGCACCGCCCATGACCCTGCCCTTCTTCCCCAGCAGATCGATCTCCCCGGCCATGAGGCGGCGATCGAAGTAGGGCACGCCAACCTCCAGGATCGCCATGCCGCACTCCTGGTGGAGGAAACGGGCGATGGGCGCCTCGAGCTGGGAGTCGGGAAAAAAGGCGATGCGCTTACCCGCTAACTGGGGCCGGTAGCGCGCCAGGGCCTGTTGCGCCCGCTCCACCGGCTTGGCCAGGACGGCCGCGACCCGGTCCTCGGCCAGGCCCCAGGCCTGGGCGGCGGCGCCAAACCAGCGCCATGTCCCCGCGATACCGATCGGGAAGGGGGCATCCAGCAACCGGCCTCCACGAGCCTCCAGGGCACGGGCGGTCCTACCCAAAAAAGGCTGGGCGAGCAGGACGCGGGTCCCCTCACCCAGCGGGGGAAAAACCGCCGATCGCCGAGGAGGGAAAAAGTGAATGGGGCCGATACCCAGTTCGTCAAAAAGCCGCTGAAACTGGTCCTCCACCACATCGGCCAGGGTCCCGACCACCAGCAGGGATCGCTGCCCGGGCGGGAGGATCGGCAACGCCGGGACCAAGGCTTCCAGGCAGTGATCCTCACCCTGAGTGAAGGTGGTTTCCAGGCCGCTGCCGGAATAGGCCACAACCCGGGTACCGCCGGGGGCGCCTGTCCCGACCAAAGCCGGCGCGCCCGGGACGGGGGGGCTGGCCTGACCCTGAAGGGCTTGGTTGAGCCGCTCCGCCGCCTTGTGGAGATCGAGCTTGATCACCTCCGTGGGACAGGAACCGACTAGGAAGAGGGTCGCGATGTCCGGGCGGCGCGCCAGCAGGCGACCAACCACCCGGTCCAATTCCGCATTGGCGTCCGCCAGGCCGGCAAGGTCCCGTTCCTCCAGGATGGCGGTGGCGAAACGAGGGGCGGCGAAGATCATGACCCCGGCGGCGGATTGCAACATGTGGGCGCAGGTGCGGGAGCCAACGACCAGGAAGAAGGCGTCCTGCATCTTGCGGTGCAGCCAGACGATGCCGGCCAGGCCGCAGAAGGCCTGGCGCTGGCCTGGCTCACAGGCGATGGGGAAAGAACCGGTACCGGGGAACTTGCGGGATTCGGGGGACTCCATGGCCAGACCGAGCGCGCTGGCTGGGGCGGGCCCGGACGGATGCCCCCTTCCCCGTGAGGGGCCGTCAGCCGGCAAGCGAGTCACTCGACCCCCGGCACGGCCATCACCTCAGCCGCCACCGGCTGGGCCAGACGCGCCGCGCGCAACTTGAGCAGAAACTGGGTCGCGTTGATGACGTAGGCCGCATAAGCGGCGAGGGCCAGCAGCATCTGGGCGCGCACATCCAGGTAATCACCGATTAGAACGACCAGATAGGTGGTATGCAAGGCCAGCACGAGCATGCTGAAGACGTCCTCCCAAAAAAAGGATTCCGCAAACAGGTACTTGCCAAATACAACCTTTTCCCAGATCGACCCCGTGATCATGATGGCGTACAGAAAGAGCGTCTTGACGACGATGGAGACCGTCGCGGCCGTCTCGCCCTCGCCTGACCACAGAAAACGCAGCACCAGGATGAGACTGACCAGAAAGACCAGGAATTGCACCGGCGCCAACACCCCCTGGACGATGGTCCAGGGGGAGGCGTCGCGCCGGCGACGCTCCTCGGGGGTATACAAAGGCCGAGGCAATTTGTTGGGGTTGTGGGGGTCACCCATCGTCAGCTCGCGGTGCGCAGCCAGATCCTTTGCCGGCAATCTATTCCGGAATGGGGAGGGTGTCAATCAAAGTTTACGTAAAGATAACCACGAATCCCGCTCCGAAAACCGGCTATCATATAGAGTGAGAGTGTAAATTTTAGTTGACACCCCCTGGTGTCAAGTTTAATTTTGCCCCATGAGTCGTTCCACCCCTTCCATCATCGCGGTGTCTTATCCCTCCGGGTCGGCCACCCTGGAATTACTCAAGCCCATTACCTGGTTCCCCCCCATGTGGGCCTTTGCCTGCGGGGTGGTTTCCTCCGGTCAGCCCATCCTGGCGAACGGTTTCCTGGTGCTGGCGGGGGTGATGCTGGCCGGCCCCTTGCTTTGCGGTACCAGTCAGGCGGTAAACGACTGGTTCGACCGCCACGTGGACGCCATCAACGAACCCAACCGCCCCATCCCAGCCGGTCGCATGCCAGGCACCTGGGGTTTGCGCGTGGCCATCACCTGGTCCCTGCTCTCATTGATCGTGGCCGCCATGCTGGGCACCTGGGTCCTCGGCGCCTCCGCTGTGGGGCTGGCCCTGGCCTGGGCCTACAGCGCCCCGCCCCTGCGCCTCAAGCGCAATGGTTGGTGGGGCAATTCCGCCGTCGCCCTGTCCTACGAGGGCCTGGCCTGGATCACCGGCGCCGCGGTCATGCTTGGCGGCCAGTTGCCCGACTGGCGCATCCTGATCCTGGCCTTCCTGTATAGCGTCGGCGCCCATGGCATCATGACCCTTAACGACTTCAAGGCCATTGAGGGTGACCTGCGGATGGGCATCCGTTCCCTGCCCGTCCAGCTTGGGGTGCGGGGAGCGGCCTGGGCGGCCTGTCTCTTCATGGCCTTACCCCAAGGGGTGGTGATCGCATCCCTGGTGGCTTGGCAACGTCCCTGGCATGCCCTGGCCGTCGCGGCCCTTCTGGGCATCCAGTTTCTGATGATGATCCGATTCCTGCGCGATCCCCGGGAACAGGCCACCTGGTTCAGCGCCTCCGCCGTGAGCGTTTACGTCACCGGCATGATGGTGAGCGCCTTCGCCGTCAGCGATCTCGATCACGTTCTTGGAGCCACC
>SBFV01000227.1 GCA_006227775.1 Gammaproteobacteria bacterium
TTGATGTTCGGCCGTCAGGAATCTGAACCCCGGACTAAGGGATTATAAGTCACTAATTTATCATTATTTATTTTTTTCCTACCACTTGAGATTCCGCCGTTTGAACAACTGATGCCAAGCACCGCAAAGAGATGAGTAAAAAAACTTTAGCACTGATTCCGTTCAGTCTGTTGATGGTAACTGCCCTTACCGCTGATATTCCCGGCGTCAGTGTGGAAACCCTAATTAAAACCAATCAAACGTGGGATGGTACTGTCCTCCCCGCCTATCCAACCAATTCACCCGAGATCAGTGTGCTCCGGTTCAACATTGCCCCGGGGGCTCAGTTACCCCCTCATCTTCATCCGGTGATTAATGTTGCCTATGTCATCACAGGGGAACTGACGGTCACCACTGATCAAGGGTTGAAGAAACAGCTCAAGGCGGGAGACGCGGTGGTGGAACTGGTAAACCAGATTCACTTTGGAAAAAACGAAGGGACTGAGCCGGTGGAACTGGTGGTGGTCTATGCCGGTACCAACGGCCAGAAGGTAACGGTGCTTGGGGAGCAAGGCTCTCGCTGATGGCTCAATCAATGAGACTGGACTTCGACCCGGCGGCGGATGCCGCTTATTAGGATGCGGGATTTACTCTCTGAGCATCCGACCTGGAGGCGTGGCGCCAGATATAGCCCCTTGATTGTTAGTGGGCCGTCAGGGATTTGAACCCCGGACCAAGGGATTATGAGTCCCCTGCTCTAACCGCTGAGCTAACGGCCCGAAAATGTCGCGACTGGGTGACGGGATGATGCCAGGGTCCGGCGTTAGTCGCTGTCGAGGAAACTGCGAAGCTTGTCGGAGCGGGTGGGGTGGCGCAGTTTACGGAGGGCCTTGGCCTCGATCTGCCGAATGCGCTCGCGTGTGACATCGAACTGTTTGCCGACCTCCTCCAGGGTGTGATCGGTGTTCATGTCGATGCCGAAGCGCATGCGCAGGACCTTGGCCTCGCGGGAGGTGAGGCTGGCCAGCATGTTCTGGGTGGCCTCGCGCAAGCCTTCGATGGTTGCGGACTCGACCGGGGAAATGACGCCGGCGTCCTCGATGAAGTCGCCGAGATGGGAGTCTTCGTCATCGCCGATGGGGGTTTCCATGGAGATGGGTTCCTTGGCGATCTTAAGGACCTTGCGGACCTTGTCCTCGGGCATCTCCATGCGCACGGCCAATTCTTCCGGGGTGGCCTCGCGACCCATTTCCTGCACCATCTGCCGCGAGACGCGGTTGAGTTTGTTGATGGTCTCGATCATGTGCACCGGGATGCGGATGGTGCGGGCCTGGTCGGCGATGGAGCGGGTGATGGCCTGGCGAATCCACCAGGTAGCGTAGGTCGAGAACTTGTAGCCGCGGCGGTATTCAAATTTGTCCACGGCCTTCATCAAGCCGATGTTGCCTTCCTGGATCAGGTCGAGGAACTGGAGGCCGCGATTGGTGTATTTTTTGGCGATGGAAATGACCAGGCGTAGGTTGGCCTCAACCATTTCCTTTTTGGCTCGCCGGGCCTTGGCCTCGCCGATGGACATGCGGCGGTTGACTTCCTTGATTTCACCGATGGTAAGGAAGTTCTCCCGCTCGACCTCCTGTAGCCGCCGCTGGGCGCGGCGAATGTCCTGGGCATGGTTGGCAAGGGCGCTGGCGAAAGGCTCCCCGCTGGCGATCTGGCCTTCAAGCCAGTCTGGATTGGTCTCGTTGGCGGGGAAGGAATTGATGAAGGTCTTGCGGGGCATGCCGGCGTTGTCCACGGCCAGGCCCATGATGATCCGTTCCTGGGCACGGATACGTTCGATGGTGGCGCGCAAGATCTCGGCGAGTTCCTGGAATACGTTGGCGACGAGCTTGAATTGCAGGAAGACCTCGGAGACCTCTTCCATGGCCTGGCGGGTGCGTTCGTCTAGCCGGCCGTGGAGATCCAGGCATTCCTTGAGGTGGGCGTAGCGGTCGCGCATGAGTTGGACCCGACGCGCCACTTCCTGTGGATCCGGACCGGAATCGGCGGAAGCGACCTCCTCGGTCTCCTCTTCGGCGGTATCGTCGACGGCCTCGTGGGGCTCTTCCTCGGCATGGACCTCGTCGACCGGCGCCGGGGGGAGAATGACGACGGGCGGTACGGGGAGGGGCTCATCGGCATCGGTGAAGCCGGCAATGGCGTCGGAGAGCCGCATCTCGTCCCGCTGGACCCGGTCGAAGATTTCCAGCAGGCGCTCGATACTACGCGGGTACATGGAGAGGGCGGCGAGGACCTGGTTAAGACCTTCCTCGATGCGCTTGGCGATCTTGAGTTCGCCTTCGCGGGTCAGCAGTTCCACGGTACCCATCTCGCGCATGTACATCCGCACCGGGTCCGTGGTGCGGCCGAATTCGGAATCCACGCTGGCGAGGGCGGCGGCGGCGGCTTCCGCCGCCTCGTCGTCGGAGACGGCGGTATCGCTGAGGGTCGAGTCGAGCTCCGCCGGGGCGGTCTCATGCACCTCGATGCCCATGTCATTGATCATCCGAACGATGTCTTCGATCTGCTCGGGCTCGACAATGCCCTCGGGCAGATGATCGTTGACCTCGGAATAGGTCAGGTAGCCCTGCTCTTTGCCTCTGGTGATCAGTTGTTTCAGCTGGGACTGTTGCTGCTGTTGATCCATGCGGGCACCTTGGGTTGCTAGGCGTGGGGAATCGATGTCTCGGGGGGCTAGGGCCAAAAGCCAGCCCGGCATAATAGCAGATCCTTCCGGGATGAAAACCCGGTACGTTCATGCCTACCCCGAGGGGGCCCGTGTTGGGGGGTTCCTGATAAGAGGCCCTGGGGTGATGCTATTAAAATAGACAGTTCTGGCGGATTTCCAAGCCGAGGGTTGAAAATAAATCCCCACGCAAGGGCCTGACCTCGTCCCACACGCCTAGTGGGAGGGTGGGAGGGGACTTTGGCTTGGGCGATCCTCGATCAGTCGGGCAAGTTCCCGGTCCCGGGGCAGGTTGACGACGGTGGCCAGTTGCTTTTTGGGTACCAGCAGGACTGCCTGGCTCTCCCAGCCCATGGCGGCTGGGGTTCCGCCGAGGCGGTGGGCGCGGTAGTAGCGGGCCATGGTGATCAGGCCCGGGAAATCGCCGATGAAGCCGGTGATGGCCACATGCAGACCGGTTTCCTCGAAGGTTTCCTTCAGCGCCGTAACTTGCAGGGTCAGGCCCTCGTCGGCACGCCCTTTGGGATAGGTGGCCTCGCAGCCGGCGTATTGATTGGTCGGGCAAACGATCCATACCCTGCCGTCAGCTTCCTCGATGACGAGCCCCGCGGCGGGTTGCTTTCCCTGGGCATCCAGTGGCGGTTCCATGAGTGCGGGGTTTTGTCCAGTCACCCGCGCCCATTGATCCAGTCGGGTGGGGGCTTCCCGCCAGGGCGAGAAGGGGATGCCGTTCAGCGCCGGGGGGACCGGACCCGCGGGTAGGAAGGTGGCGATGGCGTCAGCCCGATACCAGTGGCTCTCCGGGCCGGGGTGATGGGGGCGTGCGATGATCACGGTGTGGCCCCGGCAGTCGGGTCGGGGATGCGGGATGGGGGCCATGGCTGTCCCGGACTGACTGGGAGGGGGTGGGCGGATGGCGTGTGCCGCCGCGGGCGGACTCACTTCAGCAAGGCCAGGAGCTGCTCGAGTTCGTGGCGCAGTTGCTGGATGATCTGATGGCTCTGGCTGGCATCCTGCCGGGCGGAGTCACCGGAGAGTTGCAGCCGGGCCCCACTGATGGTGAATCCTTGCTCGTAAAGGAGGTTGCGGATCTGACGCACCATGAGGACGTCATGACGCTGGTAGTAACGGCGGTTGCCGCGTCGCTTGACGGGGCTGAGTTGGGGAAATTCCTGTTCCCAATAGCGCAGGACGTGGGGCTTGACGCCGCAGAGTTCGCTTACTTCACCGATGGTGAAGTAGCGCTTGCCCGGGATCGGTGGCAGTTCGTCCCCACGCGGAGCATCGCTTTCGTTACTGCTCGGTTCCAACATAAGCTTCCACCCGCGACTTGAGTTTCTGGCCGGGGCGGAAGGTCACGACGCGGCGGGCCGTGATCGGAATTTCCTCGCCCGTTTTGGGATTCCGGCCGGGGCGCTGCTTCTTTTCGCGAAGATCGAAATTACCGAATCCGGACAGTTTTACCTGCTCACCGCTCTCGAGCGCGGCCCGGATCTCCTCGAAGAACATTTCCACCATATCCTTGGCCTCGCGTTTGTTGAGGCCCAGTTGGTCGAAGAGATATTCGGCCATGTCGGCCTTGGTGAGTGCCATCGCGTTAGTCTCTCAGTTTAGCCCCAAGTTCAACATTCAACCGATCCAGAATACGGTCGAGGGTAGTTTCCACTTCCTGGTCCGTAAGTGTCTGAGAAGTGGCTTGTAAAATCAATCCCAGGGCAAAACTTTTTGTGCCCGGGGGGATGCGCTCCCCCTCGTAGACGTCGAACAGGACCAGCTCCCGTAGCAAATCGCCGGCGGCTGTCGTGAGGGTGTCGCGCAGGCGTTGGTAGGGTAGGGCGCTGTCGACCAGGAGGGCCAGGTCGCGACGAATGGCGGGGAAGCGGGAAATGGGACTGAAGGCCGGCAAAACCCCGTCCCGCAAGCGGGTCAGGTCCAGCTCGAACAGGTAGCTGTTGGCACTTAGATCCAGTTCCGCCGCCAGGGCTGGATGCAGCATGCCGATGAGGCCCAGGGGCTCAGCGGTTGCCTGCTCCGGGCCGGTCGCTGGCTGCGAGGACAGGCGCTCGATGCGGGCGGCCTGACCGGGGTGCAGGGCCGGGTGCTCGACGGGCAGGAAGCGGAAGGCGCTGGGAGCGCCGGTCAGGCCCAGGAGGGCCTCTACGTCGGCCTTGAGGTCGAAGAAGTCGCAGACCCGCCCGGGTTCGCCCCATTGCTCCGGGCCGGCGGTACCCAGGATGAGGCCGGCGAGCATC
>SBFV01000157.1 GCA_006227775.1 Gammaproteobacteria bacterium
AGACTGATTTTTTTCTCTTCCGCCATTGGAATAACCTCGGGATTAAATGAAGAGACTGTCTACACAGGCATTCTCTTGTCTACACAGGCATTCTCTTAGCGTGGAGGACGCGGGCGCCACAGGCGCCCGAAATCGAAATCAATGCCGCAACGGGACAAGACGAAGGTATAGCGTTCGTCGTGGAAATCGCCCACCTTGCGATAGTCGCCATCCACCAGCCGATAGACCTTGGCCTTGGCTGCCGACGGATAGACCAGGACATAGCAGCTCACCCCCTCCTCGCGGTAGAGCTGGAATTTGGTCTGCTCGTCGCGGCGGGCGGTGGCGGGTGAGATCACCTCGAAGATCAGCTCCGGGGCGCGGGTGAGTCGCTCCCCCTCGGGCTCGTAACAAATCAGGATGACGTCGGGGCGCACGACGGTGTCCTGGGCAAACTCGATATCGATCTCATGCAAGGCTTCGCAATGGGGGCAGTCCTCCAGGGCCTCGACGAGCTGACTATAAATGCGACCACCAAGCCGTTGATGATTGAGTGCCGGGGATGGCGCCATCGCTAGGGCGATGCCGCGGATCAGTTCCCAGTCACCCTCCCAGTGGCGGTAATCCTCCAGGGTGTAGAGTTCAGGCAGGGGTTGCGCCGTCATCATCACTCTCCGTTGTTCACCAGCGACCAGGCAGACGCTGATTATCCTCAATGCCAGAGCCCGGTGATATGCCAACGCGGGGCCCGGTCGACGCCGCTGCCCAGGGGGACCAGCAGCTCGCGGGGATCGTCCAGGGGCCAGGCCAGGGCGCGCCTGGGCAACTCCTCCGGGACCAGTTCCATCAGCCGCGCGATGCGCTCCCCGGTGGGGGGATGGGTACGCAGCAGGGAGGGGTCCGGCAGATGGCGACCGGGGAGCATCATCTGCTCCCAGAAACTGCCCTGCTGGCGCTCCAGCTTGTCCAGGGCCGAGGCCAGACCCACCGGGTCCCCGGAAAGCTCGGCGGCGCTGCGATCCGCCTCGTATTCCCGGTTGCGCGACAAGGCAAGCTGGACCAGGGCGCTAAGGGTCGGCGCCGCCAGCAGCACCAACAGGGCCAGCAGGGGTGGGGTGGCCAGACCGAGCAGCAGGGCGGGGATGCTCAGCAGCAGCAGGATCTGACCAAGCAAGGCCAGCAGGCTGGTGATGCGACTCAGGGTATCGGCGAAGGTCATCACCTGGATATCGCCGTTGGCGACATGGGCCAGTTCGTGGGCCAGGACGCCGATCAGCTCCCGCCGCTCCAGGCGCCGGAGCAGGCCATCGGAGAGGACGATGGCCGCGTCGTCCCGCCGCCCCGTGGCGAAGGCATTCATCAAGCGGCTGGGCAGATAGTAGAGCCGGGGCAACCGCTCCAGCCCGGCGCGCACCGCCAGGGCCTCGACGATGCCATACAGGCCAGGAGTAGCGTGGGGCGTGAGGGGAATGGCGCCATACAGCCGTACCAGGAGGCGGGGAGAGGCCACCGGGTTGATCAGCCACAGCGTGCCCACCCCGAGCAGGGTGCCCCAGAGGAAGGACTCGCCCCCCACCACCCAGGCCAGGTAGCCGAGCAATAAAGCCAGCAGCCCCAGCAGGCCAAGCTGCTGCAGGCCATTGCGCACCTTGTGTTGGAAGAGTCGCCGCCTGTCCATGACCCTGACTATGGGGTTTGGCTACCGCCAGTCACAAGCAGCCGGGAGCGTCAGCCAGGCAAGGGGCCCGAGGCTGATTTCGAACCCGATTCCGCATCAAACAGCGCTTCAGCCCGCTCGACCCTGGCGGCCAGCAATAGCCAGCGGCGCAGATTGGCCGGATCATCATTGGCACATAGCCGCGCCTCCACTTCGGCCGGTTCGTCAGGTGCCATGCCGCTTGCGATAGCCGTCGAGAAAGCGGGCGAAGCGCCTAATGGCCTCCGCCAGGTCATCGGTGTTGGGCAGGAAGACCAGGCGCAGGTGGTCGGGATGGGGCCAGTTGAAGCCGCTGCCCTGGACCACGAGGACCTTCTCTTCCAGCAGCAGTTCCAGGATGAAATGCTGGTCGTCGAGGATGGGATAGAGCCGGGGGTCCAGGCGGGGGAAGAGGTACATGGCCGCCGTCGGCTTGTGGCAGGTCACACCGGGGATGGCGGTCAATAACTCGTAGGCATGGTCGCGCTGTTTGCACAGGCGGCCGCCGGGAGCCACCAGATCCTCGATGCTCTGATAGCCGCCCAGGGCGGTCTGGATGGCGTGCTGGGCCGGGACATTGGCGCACAGGCGCATGGAGGCCAGGATGTCCAGACCCTCGATATAGTCCCGGGCATGGCGCTTCTCGCCGGAGACGATGGCCCAGCCGGCGCGGTAGCCGCAGGCGCGATAGTTCTTGGACAGGCCGTTGAAGGTCACGAACAAGACGTCATCGGCCAGAGAGGCGATGGAGGTATGGGTCACCCCGTCGTAGAGGACCTTGTCGTAGATCTCGTCGGCGTAAACGATGAGCTGATGCTGGCGGGCGATCTCGACGATCTCCCGCAGCAGATCATCCGGGTACAGTGCCCCGGTAGGGTTGTTGGGGTTGATGATGACGATGGCCCGAGTCGCCGGGGTGATCTTGGCCCGGATGTCGTTCAGGTCAGGCAGCCAGCCCGCTCCCTCGTCGCACAGATAGTGGCAGGGGGTGCCGCCGGCCAGGGACACGGCGGCGGTCCACAAGGGGTAATCCGGGGCCGGCACCAGTACCTCGTCGCCGTTGTCCAGCAGGGCCTGCATGGCCATCACGATCAGCTCCGAGACGCCATTGCCGATGTAGATGTCACCCACCTGGACGCCGTGGATGCGCTTTTCCTGGCTGTAGTGCATCACCGCCTTGCGGGCGGCGAAGACCCCCTTGGAGTCGGCGTAGCCACAGGCGTTGGGCAGGTTGAGGATGACGTCCTGAACGATCTCCTCCGGGGCATCGAAGCCAAAGGGGCCGGGGTTGCCGATGTTGAGCTTGATGATGTGGTGACCCTCCTCTTCCATCTGGCGGGCGCGGGCCATGACCGGACCGCGGATGTCGTAACAGACCTTGGCCATCTTGGTGGATTTGAGGATGGGCTGCATGAGGTACTTCCGGGGGGTAGGGAAAACGGGTCTGGCTCCCCCTCCTCTTGCGGGAGGGGGTCGGGGAGGGGAAAGCCTACGGATAAAGCCTAGGGGTAACGTTGAGCGAAATTACCCGATACCCCGCGGCGGGCGCAAATGCGATCTTGCGGGCGACCCGGCCAAAGAGCTCGTCCCCGCCAACTCACCTGGCAGCACCGCGAGATCGGCCGGGACATCGATATCCGCCAGCGCCTCACCCACCCACACCCGCCAGTTCAGATCCCGCAGCCGTCCCAGGGTGAGGTCCGCCACGGTGGAACCGCCCCAGGGCATGGCGGTGAAAAGGGAGGGATGGAAGGCCCGCAGACCCAGCAGGACATAGCCACCATCCCGCGCCGGGATGAGCGCCGCCTTGTGCCCGTGCAGCGCCCTGGCAGCCTGCCGCAGGCGGTGAGGGGTCAAGGCCGGACAATCGGTGCCCATCAGCATGACCGGCTCGCCCGCGTCCAGATAGCCTTGGGCCGACCGGGCCATGCGGGCCCCTAGATCGCCCTCGCCCTGATCACTCCAGGCCAGGCGGGGCCCCGGGGCCCCCATCTGGCGGAGGGCCGGCAGCCAGGGTTGCCAGTCCGGGTGCTCCGGGGCGGGACTGGCGCACACCTCCACCGGCCCCAGGTCCGCCTGCAGGGCCTGCGCCAGGGCATGACACAGGAGCCGACTGGCCAGCCGCGCCGCGCCTTCCGCCCCCAGGGCCGGAATCAGCCGGGTCTTGACCCGGCCGGGTACTGGCGCCTTGGCCAAGAGCAGGATACGGACCTGGGTCACCGCTGGTGGCGCCCGGCTGCTGGCCTGGCTGCCGTCTTCGTTCCGTGGCAGCGCTCATCCGCTAGCTTGGCTACCTGCCCGTCCGCCCATCCCTCCACAACAGCCGCGTTCACCTGCCTGGCTGCCGGCCTGACTCCCGTCTCCGTCTGGGCGGGGAGGCGATAGCGAACCGCCAGGGCCTCCGCCGGCACCCCGCGCCAGTAGTCGAAGCGCAGGCGCCACATCAAGAGGACGGTACGCCAGGGTCCCTGACTTTCCCAGCGGCGGCCGGAGGTCAGCACCCGTTGCCGCAGGCAGGCGGGCGGTCCCTGGCGCTTGAGCCGTTGCGACAGCGCGATGTCCTCCATCAGGGGCTGATCCGGGAAACCGCCCAGGACAGTGAACACCTCCCGGTGGACGAAGATCGCCTGGTCCCCGGTGGCGATGCCGGTCAGGCGGGAGCGCAGGTTCATCAGCAGGGCGACAAGCTTCAGCACCGGCGGCCGTCCCGCGATGCGGACATCGAACCGCCCCCAGAGCCGCTGCCGCAGGGCTGCCTGGATGAGCGCGACGGCGTCCGGCGGCAGGCGGGTATCGGCGTGGAGAAAGACCAATGCCTCGCCCTGGGCCACGGCGGCGCCGGCGTTCATCTGCCGGGCCCGACCCCGGGGGGCGGTGAGGACCCGGTCGACCCAGGGGGCCGCCAGGTCGGGGGTGCCGTCCTGGCTGCCGCCATCGACCAGGATGACCTCATGGCCCTGGGCGCGCAGGGGCTGAAGGGGGGACAGGGTCGCCATCAGGCCCGCCGCCTCGTCCAGGGCTGGAAGAATGAAGGTCAGGCGCATGGCGAGTAGTTATGCATCAGACCCGCGCCAGCCCCAGAGCCAGGACCAGCACCACGTCCTTGATCACAGCCAAAGCCCTAATCAATGACACCATTTTGATAAAGAGAGTGAATCAATCTCAGACGCTCCCCGGGTTGGGTGGCGTCTGGCGGGGGACGCCGTGAATCCGTCCATGGAGGCTTGACGACCGCATCCATGCGGTCGACACCCCCGCCAGA
>SBFV01000409.1 GCA_006227775.1 Gammaproteobacteria bacterium
GGCGCGCCACTCCTTTGATAATGAGAGACTTTCCCGTGACTTTCACGCCAGCCTGACCGGGCTGTAAGCGTTCAGACCCCCTCGCTGCCTGGGTTGGTTTCGCTAGCACAACCCGCTGATGCCCTTGCTCCCTCCCCCCTGGCGGGGGACGGCTGGAGAGGGGGGATCAGCACGGTTACACCGGGCTGACCTTCCCCTCTGTCCTGGCCCTCCCTGGCCCCGGCCCAAGCCGCGCGCGGTGCGGTGTTAGCGCCCAGCGGACGGTCGGGCGGTTTCCACTGAACGCCATCGGGTATGACTGGAGCCGAGCGGCTAACCCTCCTTGCCAGCTCCTGTCCCGACCCGCGGCATCCTGGTGTAAAGTTTCCCGCCACCCCTTCCCCCACAGGAGCATCACCATGAAAACCCTCCCCTTCGCTTCCTTGGCGTTGAGCCTGTCCCTGGTCTTCACCCCCTTGTTGGCCAGGGAGGTCAGCCTGGCAAGGAATGGCCTGACGCTCAATGCCAACCTGGAGACCGCGGGTACTGACTGGCAACAACGGCCTTTCGTCCTCATGACCCACGGCACCCTCGCCCATGGCGCGATGGAGACGATGCAGGGGCTGCAAACCGCCCTGAAAGACCGTGGAATCGGTTCCCTGTCCTTGACCCTGAGCCTGGGACTGGATCAACGGCGCGGCATGTACGACTGTGCCCAACCGCACCGCCACCGTCATGGTGACGCCCTGGAGGAGATCGGGGCCTGGCTGGCGTGGCTTCAGTCCCAGGGGGTGACGCAGCCGGTCGTTCTGCTGGGCCATTCCCGCGGGGGCAATCAGGTGGCCCGTTACGCGGCGGCTCATCCGGAGGCAGCCTTAAGCCATCTGGTCCTCGTCGCCCCCCAGACCTGGAGCGAGAAGGGCACCGCGGAAGAATATGAGGTGCGGTTCGGCAAGCCCCTGGCCCCCCTTCTGGAGCGGGCGCGGCAAATGCAGGACGAGGGCAAGGCCGATAACCTGCTGGAGGGAGTCGACTTCCTCTACTGCCCCGCCACCCAGACCAGCGCCGCGGCCTTTCTGTCCTACTATGCACCGGACCCGGCCATGGATACCCCGTCCCTCCTATCCGCCATCAAGGTCCCGGTCCTGGTAGTGGCGGGCAGCCAGGATGAGGTGGTCAAGGGGCTGATCGAAAAGGTGCAACCCCTGGCCGATGGCCAGCGGGTCCAACTGCTGGAACTCGATGGGGCGGATCATTTCTTCCGGGACCTGTACGCGGAGGATATCGCCGACGCCGTCCAGGCCCTGGTCGTGGGTGAATGAGCGTCCCAGGGACACCGCTCCCCATGAGATCGACCGGTAGCGAGATGGCCGCTCCGAAAGGCCCCAGCAGGACCGGGAGCCCGTAGTTGCGATCCTCCCCGCCAGAGGCCACCCCACCCGGCCGAAACCTGAGAGGGTGTGGCGATGAGCATACAATATCCTCCTCGCTCGGACCGACCTCCTCCTTATTGCAACCACTGACCCGGGGCAGAACCATGGAATCACCCGCTTCTTACCATATGTCCCCCGACGAATTCCGCCGGGCCGGCTATGCCCTCATCGACTGGATCGCCGCTTACCGCCAGCGGGCGGAGTCCCTGCCGGTCCTGTCCCAGGTCAGGCCCGGCGAAATTCGCGCCGCCCTGCCCCCCCGGCCCCCCCTTGAGGGTGAGTCCTTCGACGCCATGCTCGCGGACGTGGAAGGCATCATCCTGCCTGGTATTACCCATTGGCAGTCGCCCAATTTTTACGCCTTCTTTCCCGGCAATTCCTCCGGGCCGGCCATCCTGGGCGACTTGCTCTCGGCGGGTCTGGGTGTCCAGGGGATGTTGTGGCTGACCAGCCCGGCCTGCACCGAGCTGGAAACCCATCTGATGGACTGGCTGGTGGACATGATGGGCCTGCCGGCCAAGTTCCTCTCGACCGGAGCCGGCGGCGGCGTCATCGAGGACTCCGCCTCCAGCGCCACCCTCTGCGCCCTGCTGGCGGGACGGGAACGGGCCTCGGCCTACGGCGTCAATCAGCGGGGGGGCACCGGCCGGCTCATCGCCTATGGCAGCACCCAGACCCATTCATCCCTGGACAAGGCCGTGAAAATCGCCGGCATGGGGGTGGAGAATCTGCGCAAGGTGGAGGTGGACGCCAATTTCGCCATGCGGCCCGAGGCCCTGGCGGCCCAGATCGCCGCGGACCGTGCGGCGGGGCTGACCCCGGCCTTCGCTTGCGCCACCGTCGGTACCACCTCATCCAATGCCATGGACCCGCTCCCGGCCATCGCCGCCATCTGCCGGGAGCAAGGCATCTGGCTGCACGTGGATGCCGCCATGTCCGGTTCGGCCACGGTCTGCCCGGAGTTCCGCTGGGTCATCGACGGCCTGGAGGGGGTCGATTCCTACTCGTTCAACCCCCACAAGTGGCTGTTCACCAATTTCGACTGCACCGCCTTCTTCGTCGCCGATCGCAAGGCCCTGATCGAGACCCTGAGCATCCTGCCAGAATACCTGCGCAACGAGGCCACCAAGTCCGGGGCGGTCATCGACTACCGGGACTGGCAGATTCCCCTGGGGCGCCGCTTCCGCGCCCTCAAGCTGTGGTTCGTCATCCGTCATTACGGTATCGAAGGGCTGCGCCACCACATCCGCCAGCACGTCGCCCTGGCCCGGGAATTCGCGGCTTGGGTGCGGGCAGACGACCGCTTCGAGCTGGTCGCCCCGGTACCCCTCAATCTGGTCTGCTTCCGTTTCCGCGGCAGCGACGCGGACAATCAGGGTATCCTCGACCGCCTCAACGCCAGCGGCGACCTCTACCTCACCCATACCCGGCTGAACGAGCAACTGGTTCTTCGCCTGTGCATCGGCCAGACCTACACCGAGCGACGCCATGTGGCGCGGGCCTGGCAACGGATTCAGCAGGAAGCGAACGGAAGCCGATGAGGGCGAGGAAGGCGATGGCCTGATCCCGGGCTGGCGTTCCATCGCCATTCCTAGGATGGCATCACGTACCCGATCGGTCCCCGAGGATCAGGCAGACGTATTAAAATTCATCAGGATCAATAACCTTGACATCGAACACCACCAAGAGCCCGGATGTAATGCAACCACTAGCCTATCTGGGGAAGATCATCGAACACCCCCGGACCCAGCACATCATTCTCATCCTTATCCTGATCAATGCCCTGCTGCTGGGTCTGGAAACCTCGCCTAGCGTCATGAGTCGGTTCGGCACCCTGCTCCGCCTGATGGATCAGGCGATTCTGGCCGTTTTCGTGATCGAGATCCTCATCCGCATCCTCGTCCATCGCCTGGCTTTCTTTCGCGACCCCTGGAGCCTTTTCGACTTCCTGGTCATCGGCATAGCGCTGTTGCCAGCCACTGGGCAATTTTCCGTTCTCCGCGCTCTTCGCGTTCTGCGCGTGTTACGCGTCCTCACCGTGGTGCCTTCCATGCGCCGGGTCGTGGCTGCCTTGCTGGGAGCCATTCCGGGCCTGGCGTCCATTGCCCTGGTGCTGGGTATCATCTACTACGTCTTTGCGGTGATCGCCACCAATCTCTTTGCCAGCTCCTTTCCCGCATGGTTTGGCAACCTTGGCCGATCCCTCTATACCCTGTTCCAAATCATGACGTTGGAAAGCTGGTCCATGGGTATCGCCCGCCCCGTCATGGACCAGCATCCTCTCGCCTGGATGTTCTTCATCACATTCATCCTCATTGCCACCTTCACCATGCTGAATTTGTTCATCGCGATCATCGTGAACGCCATGCAGAATTACAGCGAGAGTGAACACCGCGATAACCTCGCCGCCCTGGATCAGACACGTATCCATATCGAAAACGATTTGCATCTGGAGGTAAGGGCGTTGCGCGAGGAGCTTGCGCTCCTGCGCATTTCACTGACGAATGGGCCAGCCCTGGCGCGACTGGGGACTCCCGGCCGTGACGGCGATCCTCCCCCGGCTTGACGAATCATCGCCTCACGGATAAGAGGCCGCCAGCGGTGAACGCGGCTGGCGGAGATTCAGCCCCGCAGCGGTGCGCGCTGCCCGAACCGTCGGGCTGCCGTGGGGAGAATTCCCCCTGACCCTTGGGCCTAGGGCGAGGACCGTCCCGACGCCGAGGCGCCACGTAAGGTCGCCAGCCCTCGCAAAATGGGCTCCAGCACGGGCTCCAGCTTACGCCGCAGCAGGCTCCCGCTGGCGGTGGTGTCGCGTAACACCGGTCGCAGGACGCCATAACCCAGGCCGGAAAGCAGGCGCATGGCGACGAACTCCTCGCGCAAGGTGGGCATGCGGGCAAGACAAGCGTTCAATGCCGCACCGGCGGGTTCCGACGATGGGTAAGCCTCCGCCTCGGCCAGGAGCGCCTCCAGCGGCAGGTCCGGCCGACCCTCGGGACGGAGCGAGGTGAAATAGGCCGCGGTGGTCTCCAGGGTGGTGAGGACCAGTTCCTGGGTCGTGGGTTTGGCGAGTACCTGGGCGACCGTCCTGAGCCAGGTCTGCCCTGGACTGGAGAGGACCCTGGCGAGTGCATCTGCCCAGGGATTATCGGCCTGGAACAAGGGTTCCATCCGGGGCGCCAGATCGGCGAAATCGGCGCGGGCCGGCGCCGGGTCCGGCAGACCGTCGGGGCGGGCCTGGAGGAAACCCAGGGCGTATGCCGGCCGGCGCGTGGACTTGCGCCAGATATCCTGGGCGCGCTGATCGTCGATGAGACCGGGCTGAAGGATGAGGCGCACCGATTCCGCCATCTTCTCCGTCTCGGTCTCGAAGGGAAGGTATTCAGCCAGGTAGTCGGCCAGGATCGGCCCCATGCGCCCCTGGACGATGGCGGGGTTCCCCAGCATGCGCCGGGCGTTCTCGGCATCCTCCATGGCCCACCAGGCACGGCGGCCCAGTTCGTCCGTTAGCCCCGGGGAGCAGACGGCCGCGACCACCGCCTCCGGTTCTCCCAGGAGAAGGAGCTGAGCCAGGCTTTCGTCGCGCATCTGGCCCATGCGCGTCCAGCGGCGCAGGTAGGTGGGGTAACCCCCGGGGGAACCAAGGATGTAGCCAGAAATCAGCTCCCGTACCGCCCGCAGGTAGACCTCCGGCCGCGCCGTCGGCTTGAGGTTGATGCAGGCCTCCCCCCGCTCCGAGAGGCCATGGACCTGGAGCCGCGACTCGTCGATGCGGATGGCCTGAGGGCGGTTGGCCAGCAGCACGTTGAGGCGGAGATTGTCCTCGCTGGAGAGTTCAATCATGGTTGTGGCCTAGGTTCCTGATCGGTCTCGCCACGCCTACCTTGATGAAGGCACCGCGCCTGTCCTTCACGCCAGGGGGCGGGGAAGGTCCCCCTCCAACCCGATCGACTGCAGGTCAGGGTCACCTTCACGTCAACGGCAAGGTCGGACGGGAGGGCCCGGCGATCTGGCGGGAGTCACGCATCGGCGGGGGGACGGTAGCCGCTGTCCTTGGGATTGAGGAAGATAAAGTGGAATTGACCCGGTTCCATTTCGACGAAATCGAGGGTGGCCTGATCGAGTAGGGGCACGTATTCCGGTGCCATGACGACCGCCACGCCGTCGCAGTCCAGACGGATATCGTCCTCCGTGCCCTCATCGAACCCCATGCGGTAATCGATTTCGCCATCGGGCTTCCGCTGGGCGGCGAGGCGCAGGGCCAACCCTTTGGTTCCACCCTGGCGGGCGGCCTCCTCAATTTGCGCCACGGCGGAAGGGGTAAGCTTGAACATAACCTGATCCTCCTGGTTGGAACTTATTCGCGATGGACATCATTCAATGCGACTCGACGCGGCGATGATGCCTGAACATTCTATACTGGAATCGTTCTGGTTTTCGGTCAGGCCCATGCGGTTGGGCTGCGTCGGCCATGCGCCCTGGCGAGCGCCTTGGCTCTATTCCCCCTGGCGACAGCGGCGCACCTGGGCGACGAAGCGCGCCGGCCAGTTGACGCCGCCGACATGGCGCAAATGGGCATAGCTGGCCACGAGGTTCTTGTAGATGATGCCGTCGTGCTGGCCATCGACCCCGCTGCCGCGCAACACCTCATAGCCATAGACCCATTGGGGGTCAGGCTCGACGATGGCGGAATGGTGAAATTCGTGGGCGCGGATCTCCTCGGCCTGGTCCGCCGGTCGGGGCCAGGGAAAGACCGGCAGTTCCCGCAGACGGATATAGCCCCGCCCCTGGGGGCGCTCGTGCATGGCCACATCCGCCGCGAGGACCCCGCAGAGGGGCACATAGTCCTCACCCCAACGCAGACCCCGGCAGAGGTACATCAGCCCCCCGCACTCGGCATAGACGGGGCCACCCGCCTCGATAAAGGCCTTCACCGCCGCGCGCATGCCGGTATTGGCCGCCAGCTCCTGCATGCGGCATTCGGGAAAGCCCCCGCCAATGAAGAGACCGTCCACCCGGGGCAGGCTCGGGTCCCGAATGGGGCTGAAAGGGACCAATTCCGCTCCGGCGGCCCGCAGGGCCTCCAGATCGTCCGGGTAGTAGAAACCGAAGGCCTCGTCCCGGGCGATCCCGATCCGCACCCGTTCCGCCTCGGTCCTGGACCCCACCGCGGCGTCCGTGGCCCGCCAGCCGGGCGATACCAGCTTCGGGACGGTAGTCAGGGGTGGCATCGCCCCGGCGATCCCCAGCAGGCGTTCGATGTCCACCTGGCTGGCGATCAGATCGCGGATCGCCTCGATCTGGGCCTCCGCCTCCCGGCTCTCGGTGCTGGGCATGAGCCCCAAGTGGCGTTCCTCGATCCAGGGTCGGGATTCGCGATGGATGGCCCCCAACAACGGCAGGTCCGTGTAATGCTCCACCACCCGACGCAGATTGGTCTCGTGGCGACTGCCGCCGACCTTGTTGAGGATGACGCCGGCGATGGTCAACTCGGGGTCGAAGGCCAGATATCCAAGCAGGATGGGCGCCAGACCTCGCGACATGCCCTGGACGTCTACCAGCAGGATGACCGGCGCGTTGAGGAGTTTCGCCATTTCGGCGTTGCTGTTGCTGCCGTTGAGATCCACGGCATCGAAGAGACCGACATTGCCCTCGATCAGGCCCAGGTCGGCCTCGATCAGACCCCCGGCGAAGGTTGACCGGATCTCAGCCAGATCCATGGTGTTGAAATCCAGGTTCAGACAAGGGCGTCCCGCCGCCTGGCCGAGCCAGAGGGGATCGATATAGTCCGGTCCCTTTTTGAAGGGTTGCACCCGATGCCCCAATCGCGTCAACTCCCGGCACAACCCGATGGTCAGGGTGGTCTTGCCGGAGGATTTGTGGGTGGCGGAAATGTAGAGGCGGGACATAACGTGAAAGGTAAGGCCATCCAGACGGCGGCGGGGATGACACCCAGAGGCATCACCCCCGCCCTTCAACCGTTAGTGGCTATCGTCGGTTTCGCCGAGCCGGCTCGGCTACCACTTCGGCGAGTGATTCAGGGCCAGTGTCGGATGGGCTATTCCGAACAAGGCTTCAGGCCTTGACCGCCGCGTGCGGATCGATGTCCTTATCCGCCAGCGATTCCGGCAGGAATTGCAGGACTCGTACCCCGACGGCGGTGATGAGCAGGGCCACCGCCACGCCGCCCAGCCCCAGGAGGACCTCCGGCAGGGACGGAGCATAGGCGGAAATCTGGCCGCCGACGCCGTCGTGAAAACCGGATTCAAGGATGGTCTTATCCGGGAACAGGGTCATCGGGAAGGCCTGCCCGCCGATCACGATGACATAAAGACTCGCCAGGCCCCCGAAAATGACCAGGGCACTGGCCCCGGCGATCCACTTGGGGTCTTGTCCCAGCGCCGGGTGCATGATGATGCCGTAAGGGGCGAGCAGTCCCAGAATCACCCAGCCAAACCAGAAAGCGAGGGTGTAACGGCCACCGCTGACCAGATAGTAGTTCACCAGGTCGTAATTTTTGGCCCCGTAGAGCTTGGTCAGGAAGTAGATCAGGATGAACAACAGCACACCGGCGATGAAGATGGCCATCAGCCCCTTGAGCCGCTTGAGCAGGTAAGGACCGATGGGACGCCCGTCCTGGGCGCAGGCGAACATGAGTACCAGAATGAAAACCGCCAGGCCATAAAGGAAGGACATGACGATGAACATGGGCGCCAGCACCGCCGTGTCATAGGCCTGACGGGCGACGATGAAACCAAAGATGGAGCCCGTACCGGTGGTCAGGAGCAGGCGCCAGGTGAAGGCGAGGGTACCCGCCGCCTTGTAATAGCCTTTGAGGCGACGCTCCATCATGGTCACCAGATAGGCGATCACGATGGCCATGAAGCCGGTATAGAGCAGGACGTTCCAGGCAAAGATGGAACGGAAGTTGTAGCTGGTCATGGCGACGATCAGGCGATCCGGCCGCCCCAGGTCCAGAACCAGGACCAGGAGCCCACCGACGAGCAGGGCGACCGCCAGCAAGCCGGAAAAGCGCCCCAGGGGCTGGTAGGTCGTCTTACCGAAGACGGTACCGATGCTGGCGATGTTGAGGGCGCCGGAAGCGGCGACGATGAGGAAGATGGCGAAGAGGTGCGGGGTACCCCAGACGATCTCGTTGGTCATGCCGGTCACCCAGTGGCCCTGGTGCTCCATGTACCAGAACGCGAGTCCCCCCATGCCGGCTATGACGGCGAGCAAGGCCAGCAAGCCCCAGTAACGCTGGGGGGCCAGGCGCCATTCGCGATAGACGATACGCTTCATGTCCGATTCTCCCCCGGCGTCAGACGCCCGAATAACGCACGCCCGTATTGAGGGCGAGATTCTCCCGCAACTGCCGGCTGGGCAACTTGGCCAGGGCCTGGCTCAACGGGCTGGCTGGGTCCTTGAGGTCGCCGAAAAGGATGGCGTGATGTCCCTCGGCCGCGCAGGCGTCAGCGCAGGCGGTGGAGGGCTGACCATGGTCCCGGCGGTGGACGCAGAGGTTACAGCTCTCGACGCAGCCCTTGCCGCGGGGGGCCAGGGTCAGCTTCTCCTCAACATTGGCATGGATGAAGGACCGTGCCTTGTAGGGACAGGCCATCATGCAATAACGGCAGCCGATGCAGAGGTGGCGGTCCACCATGACGATACCGTCGGCGCGCTTGAACGAGGCGCCGGTGGGACAGACGTCCACGCAGGGGGGATGTTCGCAATGCTGGCACATCAACGGCAGATTGCTGACGTGACCGGTCAGGTTGTCCTGGACCTTGACCTTGCGGATCCAGCGCGATTCCTGGCGGTCCCAGAGGGCGGGATCCGCCCCGGTGGGCATTTCCTGCAGATCGAGGCCATTTTCCCGGTTACAGGCGGAGACGCAGGCGGTGCAGCCCTCGGCGCATCGGGTGGTGTCGATAAGCATGCCATAGCGCACCGCATCCGTGACCGGTTCGGCCCGGGGCACCCCGCCCCCTTGGCCGGGGCTCCCGGCATGGGCCAGGGTATGGAGCAGGACGCCGGGGGCCAGGGTGACCGTAGCCACTCCGGCCGCGGTCCGCATAAACCCGCGGCGGCCTTCGTCAATCACCGCGCTGGAATTCTTCATATCGCTGGGATTCTTCATGTCGTTCCCCTTCTCAGCGCGCCGCCGGCTGGGGATGCCCAGGCGGAAGCGAAGACCCAGGGCTCGCGCCACCCAGGGCTTGACCGGCCGAGCCGGCGGCCTTACCGGGAGCCGGGGCGGGCACGGTGGCATGGCAGTCGAAACAGTTGAGCCGGACCGCCGCGAAGTCGTGGCAAGCGCCGCAAAACTGTTGTTCGTCGTTCACCGGCAGGACCTGACCCTGGGCATCCCGTGCGACATGGCAGTCGATGCAGCCCGCCAGGCTGTGCTTGGTGGAGCGGATACCGCCATGCACCGTCGCGTCGCGCTGGTGTTTGATCACTTCCATGTGATTTCGGCGCATGAAATCGGTCGCCTCCACGCAGCTCCGTTCCTTCGCGGCCTGAGATCCAGGGGTCACGAAAGGACTTCCGCCGGCCTGGACGGCCAGGGCCAGCAAGGCCCCGGCCAGACCCAGTGAGACGCGGCCGCCTGTGACAAGGGCATTCGCCATCGTCTTCTCCCGGATGATTACTCGCCAAGCCCCATTTTGATGTAGCCGGTGGGGCAGACATCGGCGCAGATATGGCACCCGATACAGCGCGTGTAGTCGGTGGCGACGTAGCGTCCCGTGGTGTTCTTGCCCTTCTCGACGCGGTAAACGGCATCCTGGGGGCAGAAGATGACGCAGTTGTCGCACTCGAAGCACATGCCGCAGCTCATGCAGCGCTTGGCCTCGTCGATGGCCTCCACTTCAGACAGACCGATGATGCGTTCCTTGAAGTGGCCCAGGACTTCCTCCGCGGTGGGCACCTCCTCCTTGCGCAGGTTCCGGGCGTGGTAGCCGAAGTGGCCGAGGAATAGCTCATCGTGGGGGATGATCTCGGCCCCGGAGCGATCCTCGTAGTTGTGCACCGCCCAGTTGCCGCCCGAGGTACCGCGCATGTCGCCACGTTCGGCGGGATCGAACCTCTCGGGGGCCAGGTGGGCCTCCTCCATTTTGCGCAGCAGGTCGAAGTGATGGACGTCCACCTTGGGCCGGCGGCTGAATTCCTCCTGGCGCAGGTACTCGTCGATGGAGTCCGCGGCCACCGAGGCCTGGCCGATGGCGGTGGTCAGCAGGTGGGGGCGGATGATGTCGCCAGCAACGAAGTGGCCGGGCTTGTTCGGCACCTGGTGGAACTTGTCGGCATTGATCAGGCCGCGGCCATTGTCCAACGGCTCCAGGCCAGTGAGGTCGCCACCCTGGCCGATGGCCGAGACGATGAGGTCGGCCTCGATGACGCGCTCGGTACCCTCGACGGGGATGGGGCGCATGCCGTCCATGGTGCAATCGCACACCTTGAGGCCCGTGGCACGGCCATCCGCGTTCTTGATAAGGGCGATGGGCATGACGCCATCGAGGATGGTGACACCCTCGGTGAGGGCGTCATGGACCTCGTGCTCGGCCGCGGTCATCTTCGCCCGGGGGAAAAGAGAGGTCAGGGTGACCTGCGCGCCCTGAGCCTTGGCGGCGACGGCGGCATCGTGGGCGACATAGCCGTCGTGGATGACCGTCTCCGGCAGATCGGAGGGCTTGGCGTTCTGGATATGGCCGATGCGACGCGCCACGGAGACGACGTCGATGGAGGTATCACCACCACCCACGCACACCACCTTGTCGGCGGTGACCTTCATGCGGCCCTCGTTGAACGCCTTGAGGAAGGCGACGCCGGAGACGCAGTTGGGGGTGCCTGCCCAGCCTTCGACCGGCAGGCCACGGCCACTCTGGCAGCCGATGGCCCAGAGGATCGCATCGTAGTCCTTTTCCAGTTGCTCGATGGTCACGTCCTGACCGACGCGTACCCCCAGCCTGACCTCGACCTGGCCCATGTCGATGATGCGCTGGATCTCGGCGTCGAGCTTGTCGCGGGGGACGCGGTAGCCGGGAATGCCAAACTTGAACATACCGCCCAAGCCCTGATTGGACTCGAAGATGGTGCAGGCATGGCCCTTGCGGCGGAGCTGATAGGCGGCAGCCAGACCGGCGGGACCGCCGCCGACGATGGCCACCTTTTTGCCGGTATCCGGGCCGGCGACGAAGCCATAACCCTTGGCGATGGCGGTATCGCCGATATACTGCTCGACGGAGTTGATGCCGACGAAATCCTCCAGTTCGTTACGGTTGCAGCCGTCCTGGCACGGGGCCGGGCAGACGCGGCCCATCATGGCCGGGAAGGGGTTGGCGTCGGTGGAGCGGCGGAAGGCATACTCCTGCCAATCGACGCCAACCGGTGGTTTTTCCTGCTGACGGACGATGGCGAGCCAGCCGCGGATATCCTCGCCGGAGGGGCAGGAGCCCTGGCAAGGGGGCGTCTTGTGGACGTAGGTCGGACACTTGTGCGAGGTATCCTGGACGAAGATCTTCTCGGTGAGGCTGTGCCAGACGTCATCGCCGTCTTTGAACCGCCGCCAGGAAACCTTGGTCTTCATGTCTGCGCTGGAAGTCGCCATGGATTGTTCTCCTTACCAGTAGGAACCCGTGTTCTGAATTCTGTGCCAACGCGCCACTGGCGCGATGACGGCAATGGATGCAACTCAGTCCTCGTCGCCCTCGGACTCGTCGTCATCCTCCTCCTCGTCTTCGTCGTCCAGGTCATCATCCTCCCCAGGGGTCAGGACGATGGCGTTGGACACCAGTTGATGCACGCTGACGATCTGCTCCATCTCCATGCCGTAATAAGGCAGGACCTTGGTGAACTGGCTCTTGCAGATGGCGCAGATGGCGGCCATGTGGGTGACGCCCTTTTCTTGCATGACGTTACTCAGCGCCGTCATGCGCGGGAGGGCCCCCTTGACCCGCAACTCCATGAGATCGTCGGTGAGGAGACCGCCCCCGCCGCCGCAACAGTAGGTGCGCTCGCGGATGGTGTCCTCGTCCATGTCATGGAAATGGTTGCACACCGCCTTGATGACGGCGCGCGGGATGTCGAACTGACCACCCGGGGTCGGACCCATGCGGCTGGCGCGGGCCACGTTGCAGGAGTCGTGGTAGGTCAGCACCATGTCGTCGTTCTGAGACTGGTCCAGATTCAGCTTGCCCTGCTGGATGAGGTCGTAGGTGAACTCGCAGATGTGCTGGGGTACGGGATAGCGGGGATCGAGGAAATCCCAGGGACCGGCCAGGGTGTTGAGGAAGCTGTAAGCGACACGCCAGGCATGGCCGCACTCCCCGAAGACGATGCGCTTGACCTTGAGCTTGATGGCCGCCTCCCGGATGCGCTGGGAGACGCGGCGCATGTTCTCGTAGGAACCGATGAAC
>SBFV01000177.1 GCA_006227775.1 Gammaproteobacteria bacterium
TTGATCTCGGTCATGCCCCAGGGTCGACGGATGGCGAGTCTTAAGAAATGCTTAAGCCTGGATTGTTAAGCTGACCCCGCGACCCGCTGTTTTCTGGTGTGCTTATAGCCGTTCGAGACTCATCATGTCCCTACCGCGATCCCTCTTCGCTCTTTGTCTGCTGCTGCCGGCCCTGAACGGGCTGGCGGCGGGGGAACCCCTCCACCTGCAACCGGCGCAGATCCGTTCCCTGGGGATCGAGACCCGGGTCATGGGGGATAACCTGGAGGTCCGTCCCAGCCGCCTGCCCGCCCGGGTCGTGATCCCCGCCGATCAGATCCGCCTGGTCTCGGCCCCCGTCGCCGGTCTGATCGAGCGGCTGACGGTGGCTACCGGGGCCTGGGTCAAGCAAGGGGAGGTCGTCGCCAACCTCTCCAGCCCCGAGGCCCTGACCCTGCAACGGGACGCCATGGAGGCCCAGACCCAGTCGCTGCTGCTGCACCAGAATCTCAAGCGCGACATCCAGTTGTTCTCCGAGGGGCTGATCCCGGAGTCCCGCCTCCAGGCGACCCGCGCCGCCGCCGGCCAGGCCGAGGCCCACGCCAGCGAGGCCCACCAGCACCTGGCCATGGCGGGCATGGTCGGCCGCGGGGGCGGTCCCCTGGCGCTGACCGCGCCCATCGACGGCGTGGTGCTGGCCACGGAGGCGACCCTGGGCCAGCGGGTCGAAGCGGCGGCGGTCATCTATCGCATCGCCCAACTCAGGCCCCTCTGGCTGGAGATCCAGGCCCCCATGGAGATCTTTCTCGGCCTGGCGGAGGGCACGCCGGTCCGGGTGGCCAATTCCGACATCGAGGGGAAGGTCATCGCCATTGGCCCCAACATCGATCCCACCAGCCAGACCCGGCTGCTGCGCGCCCTGGTCGAGGCAGGCAGCGAACACCTGACCCCCGGCCAGTCCGTCGAGGTGGAGATCACCCCCGCCGCGGCCAAACACCAGGGCCTGCCCGCCACCGCCGTCATCCGCCAGGGGGGCCAGACCTACGCCTTCGTCCAGCTCGCCAGCGATGACCAGGGTGCCCGCTTCGAGGCCCGGCCGGTGCATGTCATCGGCCAGAGCGGCGAGGGGGTCCTGGTCGAGGGTCTGCAGAAGGGCGAACGGGTGGTGCTCAGGGGCGTCTCCGGTCTCAAGGCCATGATGACCGGCGCCGGGGGCGAATGATGCTCGAACGCCTGATCCGCTTCTCCCTGACCCAGCGCCTGCTGCTGCTGGTCCTGACCGTCCTGCTGATCGCGGCGGGGGTCCAGGCCCTACTGGGTCTGCCCATCGACGCCTTCCCCGACGTCTCCACCACCCAGGTCAAGATCATCCTCAAGGCGCCGGGCATGACGCCGGAAGAGGTGGAGACGCGCCTCGCCACCCCGGTGGAGCAGGAGATGCTCGGCATCCCCAACCAGCGCCTGCTGCGCTCCACCTCCAAGTACGCCCTCACCGACATCACCATCGACTTCGAGGATGGCACCGACATCTACTGGGCGCGCCAGCAGGTGGGCGAGCGCCTGGCCGCGGCCATGGGCAACCTGCCCCCCGGCGTCAGCGGCGGCATGGCGCCCATCACCACGCCCCTGGGCGAGATGTTCATGTTCACCATCGAGGGGGACCTGCCCGCCGCGGAGAAGCGCGCCCTGCTGGACTGGGTCATCCGCCCGCAACTGCGCACCATCCCCGGGGTGGCGGACGTCAACAGCCTGGGTGGCGAGGTGCGGACCTTCGAGGTGGTGCCCAATCCCCAGCTCCTGGCCGCCCGCGGCCTGGCCCTCAGCGACCTGCGCGCGGTGCTGGAGGCCAACAACCGCAACGACGGCGCCGGTCGCCTGACGGATGGCGAGGAGGCCCTGCTGGTGCGGGCCGAGGGGGCCATCACCAGCATCGAGGACGTCAAGGCCATCGTCCTCAAGTCCCAGGATGGCCTGGTGGTGCGGGTCGGGGACCTGGCGGAGGTGCGCTTCGGCGCCCTGACCCGCTATGGCGCCGTCACCAAGGACGGTCAGGGCGAGGCGGTGGAGGGCCTGGTCCTGGGCCTGCGCGGGGCCAATGCCCGCCAGGTGGTGGCGGGCGTCAAGGCCCGCCTGCACGAAATCCAGGCCAGCCTGCCCGAGGGCGTCACCATCCAGCCCTTCTACGACCGCAGCAATCTGGTGGGGCGGGCGGTGGGCACCGTCTCCAAGGCCCTGGTGGAGGCCATCGTTCTGGTGGTCCTGCTGTTGCTGGCCTTCCTCGGCAACCTGCGCGCCGCCCTGGTGGTGGCCCTGATGCTGCCCCTCTCGGCCCTGGCCACCTTCATCCTCATGCGCGCCTTCGACCTCTCCGCCAACCTGATGAGCCTGGGGGGCCTGGCCATCGCCATCGGCATGCTGGTGGACGCGGCGGTGGTGGTGGTGGAGAACGTGGAGAGCCGCCTGGCGGAGGCACCGGACAATCTGCCCACCCTGCACCTCATTTTTCGCGCCGTCCGCGAAGTGGCCGCGCCCGTGGCCTCGGGCATCGTCATCATCATCCTGGTCTTTCTGCCCCTGCTCACCCTCCAGGGCCTGGAGGGCAAGATGTTCGGGCCCGTGGCCCTGACCATCGTCTTCGCCCTGGCCTCCTCCCTGGTGCTGTCCCTGACCGTGGTGCCGGTGCTGGCCTCCTATCTCATCAAGCGCGGCGCCCATCACGAGCCCTGGCTGGTGCGCCAGCTCTCCGCCCTCTACGACCGCGTCCTCACCCTGGCCCTGGCCCATGGTCGGGTCTTCGTCGCCCTCGCCCTGCTGGCCCTGGCGGGGGCCGGTTACGCCTTCACCCTCCTGGGCAAGAGCTTCATGCCGACCATGGACGAGGGGGATCTGATCATGCAACTGGAAAAGCTGCCCTCCATCGACCTGGACCAGACCATCGTCCTCGACCAGCGCGTCCAGGCGGCGATCCTGGACCAGGTGCCGGAGATCAAGTCCATCGTCGCCCGCGCCGGTTCCGACGAGCTGGGCCTGGACCCCATGGGGCTCAACCAGACCGACACCTTCATGGTCCTCCAGCCCCGGGAGACCTGGCGCGACCCGGACCCGGCCTGGCTGGCCGACCAGTTGCGCGCCGTCATGGCGGACTTTCCCGGCATCGGCTTCTCCTTCACCCAGCCCATCGACATGCGCGTGTCCGAGATGCTCACCGGCGTGCGCGGCGACCTGGCCATCAAGATCTTCGGTCCCGATCTCGCCACCCTCAACCGCCTGGCGGCGGAGATCGTCGCCACGGTGAGCCAGATCCCCGGCGCCGAGGACACCTTCACCCTGCAGAACGACGGCGTCCAGTATCTGCGCATCCAGATCGACCGCCTGGCGGCCGGGCGCTTCGGGCTGAACGTGGACGACATCCAGAACGACCTCAAGGCCCTGCTGGAGGGTAGCAACGTCGGCACCGTGATCGACCGGGGCCGCCGCGTGCCCCTGATCCTGCGCGGTCCGGCGGCCCTGCGCGCCACCCCCGCCGACTTCGAGGCCCTGCGCCTCAGCCTGGCGGACGGCAACAGCGTGCCCCTGACCAGCGTCGCCCGCATCGAGCGCGTCGATGGCCCGGTCAAGGTGGATCGGGAGAACGCCCAGCGCTTCGTCGTCGTCCAGTCCAACGTCCGTGACCGCGACCTGGTGGGCTTCGTCGCCGACGCCAAGGCCGCCGTGGAGCGGGACGTCCCGTTGCCGGAAGGCTACCGTCTCGCCTGGGGCGGCCAGTTCGAGAACCAGCAGCGGGCGGCGGCACGGCTGATGGTGGTGGTGCCCATCGCCCTGGCGCTGATCTTTTTTCTGCTCTTTTCCACCTTCCGCTCGGTGCGCCAGGCCCTGCTGGTGCTGTCGAACATCCCCCTGGCCATGATCGGCGGCGTCTTCGGCCTCCTGATCGCCGGGGAATATCTGTCGGTGCCGGCCTCGGTGGGCTTCATCGCCCTGCTCGGCATCGCCGTGCTCAATGGCGTGGTCATGGTGACCTATTTCAACCAGTTGCTGGCGCGGGGCATGCCGGTGGCCGAGGTGGTGGTGGAGGGCGCCAAGCGCCGCCTGCGACCGGTGCTGATGACCGCCAACATCGCCGCCTTCGGCCTGGTGCCCATGCTCTTCGCCACCGGGCCGGGGTCGGAGGTGCAGCGCCCCCTGGCCATCGTCGTCATCGGCGGCCTGGTCTCCTCCACCGCCCTGACCCTGGTGCTGCTACCCATCCTCTTCCGGCGCTTCGGCGTCAAACCGACCCTCGCCTTCGTCGAGAACGTTCATGACTGATGTTCCGCTCTCTTTCTCGCCCGTGCCGGGAACGCTCATGCCTGAGGTCCCGCTCTTCCTCGCCCGTGCCGAGAACGCCCATGTCTGATGTCCTGCTTTCCCTCGCCATGCCCGCCGAGGCCGCCCAGCCCGTGGAAGACCTGCTGCTGTCCCGGCCGGACCTGGTGCCGGGCTTCACCTCCAGCCATGCGGAGGGCCATGGCTCCACCGCCACCCTGGTCGAGCCGGCGGAGCTGGTCGAGGGCCACTCGGCGCGGGTCATCATCCGCATGGTGGGCAGCCAGCGGGCCATGCTGGAGGTGTTGCAGCTCGTCCGCGCCGAGTTGCCTGGGCTCAATGTCTTCTACTGGCTGGTGCCGGTGCTGGAAAAGGGGCGGCTATGAATCCTTCCACCCGCACCACCGTCCGTTCCCGCGCGGCGCAACCGGCACGGCCGGGGGCCAGAAAGCCGCTCGCCCTCGCCCTGGCCGCCGTCCTGGCGCCGCTCCTGGCGTCGGGTCTGGTCCTGGTTCCCGGCACGCCCTGGGCCGCCGGCCCCGCCGCGGAGGCAACCGCCGCCAAGACCCGGGCGGCTAGGCCGGCCGGTGTCAGTTCCACGCG
>SBFV01000242.1 GCA_006227775.1 Gammaproteobacteria bacterium
CCCGAAGGGCTGAGCCAGAAGGTGCGACGGATGGTGGAGATCTACGGGCGCTGAACCCGGCGTATGGGGTCTTGAGCCCCTTTGTCGGTCAGGACGAACCCCTTTTTTTCAGTTTCTTCCCGGTCGGCAACTGAGGGGAGTCTGGCCAAAGGTCCGCAATTTGGGACAGCTATACCCGTCAAAAGTCAATTTTCGGCCTTTCCGGGTCGGGTGGCGTCTGGCGGGGGACGCCGTGAATCCGTCCCTGGAGGCTTGCCGCCAGCATCCTTGCTGGCGACACCCCCGCCAGACGCCACCCGACCCTCTCACCGCAGGTCAGGAATCGTGGGGCCTCGGGATCAGCCTTCGCCATGCGGAAACACAGGGGACCTACTTAACCCTCATCCCGGGCTCGGCGCCGGCATCTGGGGAGAGGAGGAAGATGTCCTCGCCGCCGGGGCCCGCTGCCAGGACCATGCCTTCCGAGAGGCCGAAGCGCATCTTGCGCGGTGCCAGGTTGGCGACCATGACCGTCAGGCGGCCTTCCAGGGCCTGGGGGTCATAGGCGCTGCGGATGCCGGCGAAGACCTGGCGGGTCTCGCCCCCCAGGTCGAGTTGGAGTTTGATCAGCTTGTCTGAACCCTCCACCGGGCTGGCCTCTTGAATGAGGGCGACGCGCAGGTCGACCCGGGCGAAGTCGGCGTATTCGATCGGATCGGCGAGGGGGTCCCGCACCAGATGGCCCTCGCTGCGGGTCTCGTGGGGCTTGGTCTTCTTGACGTCGCGGGCGGCCAGGTCCTCCTTGCTCGCCGCCAGCACGGCCTGGATCTGCTTGGGATCGACCCGGGTCATCAGGGGCGTGAATTCCCCGATGACATGGCCGAGCAGGGGCCGGTCCAAGTCCGCCCAGGTCAGGGCGGGGATGCGCAGGAAGGCCTCGGCGCCCTCGGCGGTGCCCGGCAGGACCGGGCGCAGGTAGCCGATGAGCAGGCGGAAGAGGTTGAGGCCCTGGGAGCAGATGGCCTGGAGCTCAGCCTCCCGCGCCGGGTCCTTGGCCACCACCCAGGGGGCCTTTTCGTCGATCCACTGGTTGGCGCGGTCGGCCAGGGCCATGATCTCGCGGGTGGCGCGGCTGAACTCGCGGCGCTCGTAGGCCTCGGCGATGCTGGACCCGGCGGCGACGAAGTCCGCGAAAAAGGCAGTATCCATCAGGTCGTCCGCCAGGCGGCCGGCGAAGCGCTTGGTGATGAAGCCGGCGCAGCGGCTGCCGATGTTGACCACCTTGCCCACCAGGTCGCTGTTGACCCGCAGGGTGAAGTCCTCCAGATTGAGGTCGATGTCCTCCACCGTGGGGCCCAGCTTGGCGGCGAAGTAGTAGCGCAGATACTCGGGGTTGAGATGGTCCAGGTAGGTGCGGGCGCGGATGAAGGTGCCGCGGGACTTGGACATCTTCTGGCCATCGACGGTGAGGAAGCCGTGGGCCAGGACCGCCGTCGGCGGACGGAAGCCGGCGCCGTGGAGCATGGCCGGCCAGAAGAGGGCATGGAAATAGATGATGTCCTTGCCGATGAAGTTGTACAGCTCGGCGGTGGAGCCGGCCTGCCAGAAGTGGCCGAAATCCAGCCCCGGGGTGCGGTCGCACAGGTGCTTGAAGCTGGCCATGTAGCCGATGGGGGCGTCCAGCCAGACGTAAAAAAACTTGCCCGGGTGGTCGGGGATCTCGAAGCCGAAGTAGGGGGCGTCGCGGGAGATGTCCCACTCCTGGAGGCCGGTCTCGAACCATTCGTCCAGCTTGTTGGCGATCTCCTTCTGCAGGGCGCCGCCCTTGGTCCAGGCGCGCAGCATGTCCTCGAAGTCGGCCAGCTTGAAGAAGTAGTGATCGGATTCGCGCTGCTCGGGTACGGCGCCGGAGACGGCGGAGCGGGGGTTCTTCAATTCCGCCGGGGAATAGCTGGCGCCGCAGGCCTCGCAGTTGTCGCCATACTGGTCCGCCGCCCCACACTTGGGGCACTCGCCCTTGATGAAGCGGTCCGGCAGGAACATCTGTTCCACGGGGTCATAGGCCTGGGTGATGGTGCGTTTGGCGATGTGGCCCGCGTCCCGGTTGCGCGCGTAGATGAGGGTGGCGCAGTAGTGGTTTTCCGGGGAATGGGTGGAGTGATAGTTGTCGAAGCCGATGCGGAAGGCGGCGAAGTCGGCCTTGTGTTCTTCGGCGATCCGGGCGATCAGGGCTTCCGGGGTGATGCCCTCCTGGCGGGCGCGCAGCATGATGGGGGTACCATGGGCGTCGTCGGCGCAGACGTAGTAGCAATGGTGGCCGCGCATCTTCTGAAACCGCGCCCAGATATCCGTCTGGATGTATTCCACCAGATGGCCGATATGAATGGGGCCATTGGCGTAGGGCAGGGCGCTGGTGACCAGGATGTCTCGTTTATCGTTCATGACGCGGATTCTTGCGGTAAGGAGTTTCCTTGGGGCGCCGGACGACCGGCTCCGGGGAGATCGGCCCGGGCGGGGGCGCTATGACCAGACCGGGCCAAGTATGGTTATCGCATATCAATTTTTCGGATTCCCCGATCCAAGCGGGTTTCGACCGAAAAAAGAAATGCTCCGGTTGTTTAACAGAGTGAGTATCGCATGAGGGGGCGCCCCCGGGCCATGTGGCCGTCGTCACTCCAGGCTTGAAAAGCGCCGGGTCAAGACCAAATTCGGCACCATCGCCAGGCTGCCCGGGGTGGCCGGCCAACAAGACCTCCAATCCTCTTTCTTACTCTTCCCGGAACCGGCCCGTCAGATGGGTCCTGCCCCCAGGGGCGGCGGTAGCGGGACCCACTTCATCGGAGAGTTCCATGACAGACGTCACCAAAGAAGCCATCGAAGCCGCTATCAAGACCTATATCGAGCCAACCCTGGGCCGCGATCTGATGGGCGCCGCTTGCGTCAAGGGCATCGAGATCGAAAATGGCCAGGTCAAGGTCAAGGTGGTCCTCGGCTTCCCGGCCAAGGGCGTCATGGAGTCGATCAAGGCCGCCCTGGTCGGGAAGATCGCCGCCGTACCCGGTGTCGTGGCCGCTGAGGTGGATGTCGGTTGGAAAGTGGCCGCCCACTCGGTGCAAAAATCCCTCAAGCCCATTGACAACGTCAAGAACATCATTGCCGTGGCCTCGGGCAAGGGCGGCGTCGGCAAGTCCACCACCGCGGTCAACCTGGCCCTGGCCCTGTCCGCCGAGGGCGCCCGGGTCGGCATCCTCGACGCCGATATCTATGGTCCCTCCCAGCCGCGCATGCTGGGCATCTCCGGCCGGCCCGAGTCCAAGGATGGCAACAGCCTGGAGCCCATGAATTCCTATCACCTCCAGGCCATGTCCATCGGCTTCCTCATCGATGAGGAGACGCCCATGATCTGGCGTGGGCCCATGGTCACCCAGGCCCTGGAACAACTCCTCAACGACACCAACTGGGCGGACCTGGACTACCTGGTCATCGACCTGCCGCCGGGCACCGGCGACACCCAGTTGACCCTGGCGCAGAAGGTGCCCGTCTCCGGGGCCGTCATCGTCACCACCCCCCAGGACATCGCCCTGCTGGATGCCCGCAAGGGGCTGAAGATGTTCCAGAAGGTGGAGGTGCCGGTGCTGGGCATCGTCGAGAATATGAGCATCCACATCTGCTCCAAGTGCGGCCACGAGGAGCACATCTTTGGCTCCGGTGGCGGTCAGTCCATGGCCGAGCAATACGGGGTGGATCTGCTGGGCTCCCTGCCCCTGGACATTCATATCCGCGAGGAAACGGATAGCGGCAAGCCGACGGTGGTCGCCCAGCCGGAGTCCCGCGTCACCCAGATCTATCGGGAGATCGCCCGCAAGACGGCGGCCAAGCTGTCCCTCCAGGCCAAGGATTACGCCGCCAAGTTCCCGCGCATCGTTATCCAGAACAACTGATGGAATCGGTTCGCCCCACCGTCCCGCTTGGGGCCTGGTGGCGGGCTGGAGGCGGATTGGTCGGTCAAGCTGGTGCCAGCATCACGCCAGGGCCGACCATGTGATGGTAAGGGGGGGATAGGGTTGAGGCGCCGGCCCGGCTCGGACCCGGAGGGTAGGGTGTATGGTTGCTTGCGCCGAATTGGCGGCCTATTGCCAGGAACTCCTGGTGGTTTCGGCTTTCGACGATTATTGCCCCAACGGCCTCCAGGTCGAGGGTACCCGGCCTGTGCGCCGCCTGGTCGCCGGGGTCAGTGCCAGTCTGGCCTTCATTGAGGCCGCCATCGCGGTCGAGGCCGATGCCCTGCTGGTGCACCATGGCTGGTTCTGGCGGGGGGAATCCCCCTCTCTCACCGGATTGAAGGGGCGTCGGGCGCGTACCCTGATCCTCTCCGGGGCCAGCCTATTGGCCTATCATCTCCCCCTCGATGCGCACCCGGAACTCGGCAACAATCGCCAGTTGGCCAAGCACCTGGGTGTCGATGACCCCGAGCCGACCGCCGCCGGCCGTGGCCAGATCTGGCGGGGCCATCTGCCGCGGCCCCTGGATGGCGAAGCCTTCGCCGCCCAGGTGGCATCCGCCTTGGGGCGGGTGCCTCTGCGCGTTCCTGGTCGCGGGGCACCCTTGCGCACCCTCGCCTGGTGCAGCGGCGCGGCCCAGGGCTTCATTGCCGAGGCGGCGGCCTTGGGCGTGGATGCCTATCTGAGCGGGGAGATTTCGGAGCAGACCACCCATCTTGCGCGGGAACTCGGTCTGGATTACTTCGCCGCGGGCCACCATGCTACCGAACGGCTGGGGGTCCAGGCCCTGGGCGAGCATCTGGCGGCGCGCTTCGGTCTGGAGTATCGCTTTATCGACATCGACAATCCAGCCTGAGGCCATCACGGACCAGCGGCTTCCCTTTTCGGGCCTTGTCCCGGTCTTTCC
>SBFV01000174.1 GCA_006227775.1 Gammaproteobacteria bacterium
GGACACGTCATAAAAGGCCTCGTCGGTCTTGGCCGCGGACTGCCCGGGCAGCCCCGCGCCGACGGCCTCCTCCCACATCTTGATCAGGGTCGGCATCATGAACATGGTTTGCTCTCTTGGGCGTTGGCAAGGCAGCGGGTTAATGTGCAAGACTAGCAGATGGCAGCCCGGTATTGCGTAACCTCCCTCAGCAACCGTAAATTCAACGCCATAGTGTTAATGAGGTTAGCCTCCTCCAAGGGCTCAACCATGCCAACCGACCTCGACTTCTCCCGCGACATCTGGACCGTCTCCCGGCTGACCCGGGAGGTGCGCGCCGTGCTGGAAGGAAGTTTCCCCCTCCTCTGGGTG
The DNA here is from genome assembly GCA_006227775.1 of Gammaproteobacteria bacterium. Classification (GTDB taxonomy): domain Bacteria; phylum Pseudomonadota; class Gammaproteobacteria; order Chromatiales; family Chromatiaceae; genus M0108. The sequence continues at coordinate 352 of SBFV01000174.1, forward strand.
GAAGGGGAGATGTCCAACCTGTCACAACCCGCCTCCGGGCATATCTATTTTTCCCTGAAGGATGAGGCCTCCCAGGTCCGTTGCGCCATGTTCCGCAACAAGCGCTTGCTGTTAGGCTTTCGCCCCATCAATGGCCAACAAGTCCTGGCACGGGCTCGGGTGAGCCTGTATGAGGGTCGGGGAGATTTCCAACTGGTGGTGGAGCATCTGGAACCCGCTGGCGCGGGGGCCCTGCGCCTGGAATTCGAACGTCTCAAGCGCAAGTTGGCGGCGGAGGGACTGTTCGACCCGGCCCTCAAGCGCCCACTGCCGGCCTTCCCGCGCCAGGTTGGCCTCATCACCTCCCCCAGCGGCGCGGCGGTGCGGGACCTGATCAGCGTCTTCGGCCGGCGCTTCCCCGCCCTGCCCCTGGTGATCTATCCCACCCAGGTCCAGGGAGATGGCGCCGTAGCGGACTTGGTGGAGATGCTGACCCTGGCGAACCGCCGGGCCGAATGCGATGTGCTCATACTCGCCCGCGGTGGCGGCTCCCTGGAGGACCTGCGGGCCTTCAACGACGAGGGCCTGGCTCGCGCCATCCGCGCCTCCGCCATCCCGGTCGTCACTGGCGTAGGTCATGAGATCGACCTCACCCTGGCTGACCTGGTGGCGGACCAACGTGGGGCCACCCCCTCGGCGGCGGCGGAGCTGGTCAGCCCTTCGGCACTGCATCTGCGCCAGCGCCTCATCGCTCACGAGCAGCGACTCTACCAGAGCCAGGCGCGACACCTGGAAAACCTGCGACGCCGTTGGCAGGCGGCAGAACGCCATTTGCGACTCCTGCATCCCCGCGCGGAACTGGAGCGCCGTCAGCAGCGCACGGATGAACTGGAACGGAGACTGGGGGAAGCCCTGCGGCGGCGACTGGAGACTTTGCGGCGGCGCCAGGAACAGGCTGGCTCCCGCCTCCTGCTGCGCAATCCTGCCGCCCGTGTAGCGACATTACGACTACGCCTGAGCGCCCTGGACGAGCGTCTGCGTCGCGCCCCGCCCCGGCTCATCGCCCTCCAGCATGAGCATCTCTCCGGTCTGGCGCAAGCCCTACACGCCCTGAGCCCCCTCGCCACCCTGGCCCGGGGTTACGCGATCCTGCATCGGACAACGTCGGGAGAAGTGATCCGCGACGCGACCCAGGTAGCGGTGGGCGAACGCGTCACGGCCCGCCTTGGTCAGGGTACCCTGACGGCACGCATTGAGTCGACCGGATCAGAGTCCGCTTGATAGCGACGAAATCGGTCATCCATTTTTTCCCGAATTGAGCCAGTCTCCCCCAGACGACAAATCGGGACAGGGAATCCCAGAGAGGATCGTTTGGAAGGCCCCGCCAGAGACAACCTGGCCACAGCCATGGGTCGTCCCTGTCTCCAGGTGCGCCGTGAAGCTTCACTTAACAGCCCTGGCAAGCCCGCTCCCGGCGGCGAAGCTCGCTGGCCTTGTCGTTGGAGAGGGCGATTGCCAAGGTTACGATGGTCAACAGGCCCGTGAGGACCATGCCGATAAAGGTCAGGTTATCGAAACTCATGGTAGACAACTCCCATAAAGCATAAATAGGGCACAGGATTTCCTCCTGCCCGACTGTCCCCAGTATCCCCCAACGATGGTATATAAGTATTTCCTTATGGAGTCATTTTGTAACAGGATGTAACGACCACCCTCGTGGCGATGCGAGCGAGGGGCGCTTGGATATAGTCATGAAGGCTTAGGATGTATTTTCCTGTTAAGGCCACTGATATTGTCGGGCGTTGGTAACTACCCGAAGCAAAGCAACGTAACGGATTCCTTGCGCGTCGTGCCCCGTGATCACATTGCGCACTTCCGCCGGTCTGACTTGCATTAGCCCCGGCAACTTTTTTCCCGGTGCGTCCGTCCAGGATCAAGGGGTCGTGCTATGCCGCCATCCCTGAGAATCTTCCTTTCTTCATCCCGGGACTGCTATTGGACATGGCCAGCTTGAGAACCGCCAAGGGCCACATTCATTTCCGCGAAAATCCCAATTCCCAACTCGCTGATCAAGTTGCTATGATGATAACGATGTTATTCATCGTTCACCCTGATTGGAGGTTTCCGTGGAATTTGAAAACATGACCCTGGCGGAGATTCAGCAACATCTGGCGGAGATCGAGCAGCAGCGCGTCCTCGCCTTGCAGGCACTGCAGCAGGCCCAGGAACAGGCGAAATATGAGCTGGCCCAGGTGATCAAGGACATGATCGAAGAACGGGGCTATACCTTGGACGATATCCTCCCCCTGCTGACCGCCAAACGGCGCCGCTCCTATAGCCGACGCAAGAGCACGGCGGAATCGACGCCAATGGTAAGCTCCACTCCTCAGGGGGCTTATTATGTCGATCCCGAGAATGACGCCAACATCTATGTCAAGGGGGCGATACCTGGATGGCTGAAACAGAAGATGGTGGAGCAGGGTCTCGATCCTAAGAGTAAGACGGATCGGAATACCTTCAAGGGCAACTATTTGCGGCGAGTTGAAGGCTGAGAGACCAAGGACGGCGCCACAAACCCCCATAGGTTTTTGAGCCCGATCATCGGCGGCTACCGGAATCCGAGATTGACGCCGGGAAGGGGGCGGCCGAAGACGCCAACAATGTCACCGCTCCCACCTTTCTCCCCACCACCTCTTTCTTAGGCAGCCAGGAACGCTCTTCTCATCCCTTGAAGGAGTTACCCAGCCGACTCAGGATCGGGTCATAGCGATGGCGCTGATTCTCGGGATACTCGATATAGAAAGTCTTGAACATGTCATTGGATAGAATAGTCTTCTGGTAAAAGATCTTGGGTCCGATGTAGCCGGATATGACAAACCAATTGTCCTTTTGCCGCTTGTAGGTGACGCGTTTGGTGATCTTGGGTGTGACGGCATCCCGTGCCTCCTGCTTGAAGAGATCCTTGATGGTTTGTTCCAGGACATTGAGGGTGCCGTAGATGATCATCTGCGCCTGGAGATCCTCGGAGGCAAAGAGTTGACCATCCCCTGGGGGTGAATCGCCTCTGGGGATCAGGAGGCGTGAGGGATACTCGATGGAATAGTTGAAGCGGGGATTGGAATAGGTCTGGAACGTTTCGGCGGCGAACAGGATTTGGCTCATGAACAACAGAAGTAACGGCAGATAGGGGTTCATGGTTCCGGTCTCTGGATCTGGGTTGGTCGGGTCTGGCCCCGGTCTGACCTGGCCTTACCGTGAATGACACCCGTGGCATCTTCCCTCGTCAGGGGTGTGGCAAGCCCCGTCATGACAGTTAGCAAACTACGGTCCAGGCTTTCTTATCGGCGGGGATGAGGGAGACTTCCCCCTCCTGATCTTTAGCGTGAATGTCACGGGAAAGTCTTTCATTATCAGTGGGGCTGCGCGCCGCCCCCTGACAGTTAGCGTGATTGACGCCAGCAGGGTCTTTCATCCGCAGGAGCGTGGGGGGGACCTCAAGAAGTTAGTTCGAACCTCTGCCGCGTCCCTTACGCCTGACGAAGTCCTTGAGACGCTGGCGTTGCTTGATTTGGCGGGGGGTGAGGGGATTGTGGCGACCCTCGTAGGGGTTTTCCCCGGTGCGTAGTTCAAGGCGCAGCGGGGTGCCTTCCAGCTTGAGGAGCTTACGAAAACGATTGACGAGATAGCGGCGGTAGCTCTCGGGCAGGTCCTCGGTCTGATTGCCATGGATGACGATGATGGGGGGATTGCGTCCACCCTGGTGGGCATAACGCAACTTGATCCGTCGGCCGTTGACCAGTGGGGGCTGGTGTTCCTGGACCAGGTCCTGGAGCAGGCGGGTAAGCTCCGGAGTGGGCAGGTGACGGACGGCATTGGCGTAGGCCTGATCCACCTCGTCCAGGAGCAGCCCGACGCCGCTACCGTGGAGGGCGGAGATGAAATGAACGGCCGCGAAGTCCAGGAAGGCCAGTTTGCGCTGAAACGCCTCCCGGACGGCGTCCCGCTGCTCCTTGGTGAGGCCATCCCACTTGTTGATGGCGATTACCAGGGAGCGGCCGCTCTCGACGACGTGGCTGGCGAGGGTAGCGTCCTGCTCACCGATCCCCTGGCGGGCATCGAGGACCAGGATGACCACATTGCAGGCCTCGATAGCCTGGAGCGTCTTGATGGCGCTGAACTTTTCGATGACGTCCTGAACCCGGGCACGGCGGCGCATCCCCGCCGTATCGATGAGGGTGTAGTCCTTGCCGGCCCGGCTGAAGGGGATGAAGATGCTGTCGCGGGTGGTGCCCGGCTGGTCGAAGGCCACCAGCCGTTCCTCACCCAAGAGTCGGTTGATGAGGGTGGACTTGCCCACGTTGGGCCGACCGACGACGGCTACCTTGATGCCACCCTCTCCCAGGAATTGGATGATCGGCGAACCGGTTCGGGTGGTGCCCTGAGCCCCGATCGCCGTCCCTTCGGCTCTATCGTCCTCGGCTCCGCGGGCTGCCTCGGCGCCTGTCTCCCCCGAATCGTCCGCCTCACCGCTTTCCGCCTCCC
>SBFV01000313.1 GCA_006227775.1 Gammaproteobacteria bacterium
ATGCTCGGCCTTGATGCGCAGATACTGCTGCATCACGGGGGTGTGCTGCTTGGTAACGGCGGTTTCGGCGGTATCGACCATGAGTTGGGAGAACTCGGCTGGACAAGTGTGGTCTGGCTTGGTGCCATTGGACCATAAATTCACCGGATGCGGGGGTCCGGGGGAGGGATGGGCAATCCTGACCGATTTGCCGCTGCCTCGCTGCCAAGCGGGTAAAAAAAAAGCGCGACGGGGGACGTCGCGCCAAGAGTTTTACCACCAAAGGAGGATGGAGGAGTGCGCTGAACCAGCCATGTGATTCAGTACATCAATAGTTTCTTATATTCCCATTGTGCTGTCAACTTGAATTTAACCCCTGATTACTTCCTGGTGGACCGCCATTGCGGCCACCCGACTGGTGTATCTGCACCCGATTGGAGTAACGGCGATAATGGCTTGGTGTTGCCTATCGGCCTCCAGCCCCGTTGCCGGGATCAGGCAAAATCTGCCGCCAGATCTGTGTTTCTCGCCGCTCAGTCGTCACCATGACCCAGCCCCAGTTCCTCAGCCTTGCGTTGCTCCTGCTACATCTGACCGCCCAGACAGGCCTGATCCTCCGCGCCATCTTGCGCCCTCATCGCGAGCCGGCATCCCGCATCGCCTGGGTCCTGGTCATCCTGGTCTTTCCGGTGGTGGGGATCTTGAGCTACCTGCTCCTGGGAGAAGTCAGCATCGGCCGGGGCCGGGCCCTGCGCCTGGCGAGGAGCGAGGCGCGGCTGCCTCCGCCGGCGGCGCTTACGCCTGCGGTCCTCCCCGCGGGCTGGAACGGGCCAGTGGCGGATACCCCGGGGATCGACCCGGCAAGTATCCCGGGATTCCCGGCGCAAGGCTTGCCCCCCTCGGGGTCCGGTCCCTGGACGGAGGCGGCGAATCCCTCTGCTCCCGGTCCCGGGGGCGGGGTCGGGCCGCGCCAGATCTGCCATGACCTCTTCCAGGTCGGTGAATCCATCAGTGGTTTCGTGCCCTGCGGCGGTAATCTGGGCCAGTTGGCCGCGGACTCGGACCACGCCATCACCGGTCTGGTAGCGGACATCGATGCGGCGCGGGACCAGGTCAACCTGTTATTCTTCATCTGGCTACCGGATGGCAATGGCACCCGGGTGGCGGAGGCCCTGATGCGGGCGGCGGGGCGCGGGATCACCTGTCGGGCCATGGCCGATGACCTGGGTTCGCGACTGCTTATCCACTCCCCCCTGTGGAGACGGATGGAAGCGGCGGGGGTGCGTCTGGTCCGCGCGCTCCCCACCGGAAACCCCCTCCTGTGTTCCCTGCTGGGTCCTCTGCGGGGCCGGGTGGATGTGCGTAATCACCGCAAGCTGGCCATCATCGACCAGCGGATCACCTGGTGCGGCAGCCAGAACTGCGCGGATCCCGCCTTTACCATCAAGCCCAGGTATGCCCCCTGGGTGGACATCCTGGTTCGCTTCGAGGGTCCCATCGCCCGCCAGAACCAATGGCTCTTCGCCAGCGATTGGATGGCCCACCGCGAGGACGATGATCTAAGCGCGGCGCCCCTGCCGGGCGCGGGGCAGGACTCGGGATCGGCCGCTGGCCAGTCCCGCCCGGCCCATCAAGACACCGTGGACCATGGCGACGCCGAGACGGCGAAAGTCGCCGCGTGGCGCCCTGTCATCGGGAACCCGGTCTGGCCTGGCGCCCTCCCTACTCCGTCCCAAGAGACAGCCTGGGAGCCGGCCCCCGCTGCTTGGGGTGCCATCCTCGCCCAGGCCATGGGTACGGGACCCACGGTGAGGCATGCCGCCATGCCGGAATTCTTTGCCAGCCTGATGTTCGCCGCGCGTCGGGACTTGACGATCACCACCCCTTACTATGTCCCCAACGAGGCGATGCAGTCCGCCCTCTGCGCCTGTGGGCGGCGGGGGGTGAAGACCCGCCTTATCCTGCCCGCACGCAACGATTCCTGGATCGTCGCCGCCGCCAGCCGCAGCTATTACCAGGACCTGCTGGAGGCCGGGGTCGAGATCCACGAATTTCAGGCAGGTCTGCTCCATGCCAAGACCCTGACCCTGGACGGGCAAATCAGCTTTATCGGCTCCGCCAACATGGACCGCCGCAGCTTCGACCTGAATTACGAGAATAACGTCCTCATTCAGGACCCCGCCTTCACGGCGGCGATCCGGGAACGGCAGGAGAGCTATCTGGCCCAGTCCTGTCCCGTCACCCTGACCATGGTCGCCGCCTGGCCCGGGTGGCGGCGACTGTGGAACAACACCATCGCCATGCTGGGGCCGGTCCTGTGACTCCGATGGCGTCGCCCCCTCGGGCTACATCCAACCCTCCCGCGAAGGATGATAACCGGCAAGCCATGGCTAGGGCCCCTAACGACAGCTCCGATTTGCCTCTGGTATTGGCCGGCCCCCTTCTGCGGCGCCTCGAGGAACGGCGCCTGGTCCTGTGGCTGGCGACCAGCCAGGTGGCGCGCCTGCGCCTGGAACTGACGGCGGGGAACGCTTGGAGCGCGATCCACGAACTGGAACCGGGCACGCCTGCCTGTCGGCATCTCGTCGCCGGCACGCACCTGCACTATTTGCTGGTGGACATCCGGCTGGCGGCCAGCCTGCCGGTGGGACGCTGGATCGGCTACCGGCTGGCTCTGGCACCCCTGACCTGTGGTGGCTACCCGGTTGCCACAGGCGACCCAGCCACTGCTGGCACCAGCAAGGCCACCCCTGACAACCCGTCGGCCCCTGACACCCTGGGCACCCTGGACAATCAGGCCGCCACGGGCAACCAGGCCACCGCGTCAGGGCCCGCCGCGGTGGATTGGCACGATTGGACCGACTGGGCCCCGGATCTCTGTTATCCGGGGCGGAGTTCCCCCGGCTTCGTCTTTCTGCCCCAGGTGGCCACCCTGCTGCATGGCTCCTGTCGCAAGCCCCACTATCCCGCGGGGGATGGGCTGGCGGCCGCGGATCGCCTCTTGGCCGAGATCATCGCGGCCGATGGGCAAGACCGGTCGATCGCCAGTGTCGCGCCTCAAGCACGGGAGTCCCAATCTTCCCCGGTTCAACCCCCGCCGGTACCCCCGGGGACAGCCGATGCCTTTGGGCCAGTGGAATTGGCGGGAATCTCGGGAATGGCCGGGGAGGCGCCGCCAAGCTGGCCCTCCGCCCTGATTCTCACTGGCGACCAGATCTACGCCGACGATGTCGGCGGTCCCCTGCTCAGGGCCATCCACCGTCTCATTTCCCGTCTCGGCCTGCCCACCGAGAGCCTGGCGGGCGGAGAACTCCAGGGTCTGACGGATGCCGCCGCCCTCTACCGCCATCCGGCGGGCTATTACCACCGGGAGTCGCTGTTGCCGCGCCACAAGCACAGCTACGCCCTGCGGGAGATCCTCTTCGGCGGGGTTGAAAAGCCGATCTTCACCACGGACAGCGCCCACAATCATCTGATCACCCTGGGAGAGATCCTGGCCATGTATCTGCTGGTGTGGTCGCCGGCCCCCTGGATGGGTCTGGACCTGGACCCCCCGGCCTGGCTCGATGCCACCACGCTTGCTCTCTATGAGACGGAGCGCCAGGCCATCGCGGCCTTCGTCGCTGATCTCCCCGCGGTACGCCGACTGCTGGCCCACCTGCCGGTCGCCATGATCTTCGATGACCATGACATCTCCGATGACTGGAATCTGAGCCGGGAGTGGGAGGAGATCGCCTACGGTCATCCCCTGTCCCGCCGGGTCATCGGCAATGCGCTGTTGGGTTATCTGCTCAACCAGGCTTGGGGCAACGCCCCCGATGCCTTCGAGGAGGACCTGCTGATCCAGGCGGGTCAGGCCCTCGCCGCCCCGGGTGGCAAGGCCCACGAGGCCTGCATTGACCGGCTGCTGCGCTGCGAACACTGGCAGTACACCTGGCCGACCACGCCACTCCTGGTGGTGATCGACAGCCGGACCCGGCGCTGGCGCTCAGAGGTGGCGGCACGCCAGCCCTCCGGCCTGCTGGACTGGGAGGCCCTAACCGACCTCCAGCAACTTCTGCGCGGCCAGCCCGCCGCCCTGCTGGTCTCCCCCGCGCCCATCTTCGGGGTCAAGCTCATCGAGACCCTGCAACAGATGATCACCTGGCTTGGACATCCCCTGATGGTGGACGCTGAGAACTGGATGGCCCACCCGGGAGCGGCCCACGCCATCCTCAATATCTTCCGCCATCCCAAGACGCCCCGACATTTCGTGGTCCTGTCCGGCGACGTCCACTATTCCTTCGTCTATGACGTGGAGCTGCGGGGCCGGGTCCGGGGTCCCGACATCTGGCAGATCTGCGCCAGCGGTCTGCGCAACGAATTTCCCCATCGGCTGTTGGCGATTCTGGATCATGCCAACCGCTGGCTCTACTCGCCGCGCTCACCCCTCAACTGGTTCACCCGGCGGCGCCACATGCGCGTCATCCCGCGCAAGCCCGAGGGCACGCCCCATGGCCGACGCCTGCTCAACGGCAGCGGCATTGGCGTGGTGGAGATCGATCCCGCGGGCGTACCCTGGCGGATACGCGTCCTCCTGGCTGCTGGCCGCTGGGTCGAATTCACCCGCCGGGAGGAAGAATCGCGGCTGGATTGAGCGGGGCCATAACCGCACGAGCATGCCAGGCAGGCGGGCTGGAGGCGCGAAAGTGCCTCGAAAAGGGAACGTGGCTTGGCCGGGCGCCGACGAGGGGATGCCTCCTCGGCGCGGCCGGCGGAACATCTCCACCGCGGAGCCGTTCCCCTCAGAGCCGCTTGACGAAGACCTTGGATTTGCGCTGGTAGTTATAGAGGGCCTGCTTGGCCATGGGTAGCTCGGGGAGGGGC
>SBFV01000404.1 GCA_006227775.1 Gammaproteobacteria bacterium
GGCGGCATGGGTGGCATGTCCGGTATGTCTGGCATGGGCGGCATGGGTGGCATGTCCGGTATGTCCGGCATGGGCGGCATGGGCGGCATGCGTTAATCGCCTTGACGCTATCCGCCGGCTTTCACTGGCCGGCGGCCAAACAAAAAGGGCGTATTTTCGATACGCCCTTTTTGTTTGCGATTGCGTGCGGTTTTGTCAGGGTCAAGCCCTGATCGGATCAGATCTGGGATCAGATCTTGAGGCCAAGCAGCAGGCCGGCGCTGAAGGCGGCGGCATTGGAGAGATTTCGGAGCATGAAGTCCTTGAGAGCACCCGCATAGGCCCCGAGCCAGGCAGCGAAGCCGTCATAGCCCGCCTCCATGCCTACCCAGTTGATGCCAATCAGCCCGGCATGCTGCAAGGCGAACAGGGCAATCAACAACAACCCCCCGCCAACCAGTGCGACCTTGAAGGCAATTTTGAGGGCGTAGCCAATCGCCAGCCCGACGATGAAAGAGAATCCCAGGTTGAGCAGGTTATCGGGTGAAAAAAAGGCGGGTTCGCCAGGGTAGCCCGGTCCTTGACCCGGGGGCGGGAAGGGCAGGGCCGATTCGGACGCCCCCGGTGGCTGCATGCCAAGCTCGCTCCGCCGCTAACGCTTGCGCGGAGGGGGCAGATCGGTGATGGAGCCGTGGGCCACCTCCGCCGCGAAACAGAGGGTTTCGTTCAAGGTGGGATGGGGGTGGATCGTGAGGCCAATATCCTCGTAGTCGGCGCCCATCTCCAGAGCGAGGACCGCCTCGCCGATCAGTTCGCCCGCGTTGGGGCCGACAATGCCGGCGCCAAGGATCCGCTTGGTGGTGGGATCGAAGAGGAGCTTGGTCAAACCCTCGTCGCGGCCAATCCCCAGGGCGCGGCCGCTGGCCGCCCAGGGAAAGACGCCTTTTTCGTAAGCGATGCCTTTCGCCTTGGCCTCGGTCTCGGTCAGGCCCATCCAGGCAATCTCCGGGTCCGTGTAGGCCACGGAGGGGATGGTCAAGGGATCGAAAAGGGCCGGCAATCCGGCGATGACCTCGGCGGCGACCTTGGCTTCGTGGGTCGCCTTGTGGGCGAGCATGGGGTTCCCGACCACGTCGCCGATGGCGAAGATGGTGGGGACGTTGGTGCGCAGATGCTGATCGACGGGGATGAAGCCACGCTCGTCCAGGTGCACCCCCGCCGCCTCAGCGCCGATGAGTTTGCCATTGGGTTTGCGACCTACCGCCACCAGAACCCGATCATAGATGTCCTCCATCGGGGCATCCGGGCCCTCGAAGCTGACCTTGATCCCCTCCGTGGTCGCGCTCATGGCCGTGACCCGGGTGCTCAGCATGATGCGGTCGTAGCGCTTCCGGATGATCTTTTCCAGGGGCTTGATCAGGTCCTTGTCACAGCCGGGGATGAGCTGATCCTGGAGTTCGACGATGTCGATGCGCGACCCCAGGGCATGGTAAACCGTCGCCATCTCCAGGCCGATGATGCCACCGCCGACCACCAGCATACGTCCAGGGATGTCCGGGAGGCTGAGGGCGGCGGTGGAGTCCATGACCCGCGGGTCCTCATGGGGAAAGCCGGGAATCTTCACCGGCGTCGAACCGCAGGCGATGATGGCCTGGTCGAAGCTGATCCTGACGCGGCCCTCGCGGGTCTCGACCCCGAGGCGGTTCGGCGCCTCGAAGCGCCCGCTGCCCTGAACCACCTGGACCTTGCGGGCCTTTGCCAGCGCGGACAAGCCGCTGGTGAGTTTCTGCACGACCTGATCCTTTCCCGCGCGCAGCATGTCAAGATCGATGTCCGGCTCCCCGAAACGGATGCCCCGCTGGGCCATCTCGGCCGCCTCGTTGATGATCTGCGCCGCGTGGAGCAGGGCCTTGGAGGGAATGCAGCCAACATTGAGGCAGACGCCGCCCAGGTTAGGGTAGCGCTCCACGAGGACCACCTGCTTGCCGAGATCGGCGGCGCGAAAGGCCGCCGTATAACCGCCGGGCCCCGCCCCCAACACGACCACTTCGGTGGCGATCTCGGTAACCGCCGTCTCGCCAGTCCCGCCGACCGCCGCGGCATTTTCCTCGATGTCGTTGCTCATGTTGCCGTTATCCTCATGAAGGTTTGGTGGTGATGTTATGGTGGGTCTGAGCGTGGCGGCACCGGACTGACGCTAGGCTCCCAGCTTGAAAAATAGGGCCGCGGGACCAAAAAGGTCCACCGTGGCGGGAGATTCGTCGGTAAAACTAGGCTAATCACCGCTCGGCGTAAGTTTCCATGGCAAAAAGCCCTACGAGTACTCGCCACTATCCCAAACACTGTGCTATAAATGAAGTAGCCCTTTTGGGCGAAACCCCTATTTTTTTCAACTCTAGGAGAGTTATCTCATGACCAAACTGATCACTCTGTCCGCCGCCGCCCTCCTTGGCCTGGGCCTTCTGTCCGGCTGCACCGACCAGCAAGCCCGCGACATGGCCGCTGACGCCTTGAAGAAGGCCGAGGCCGCCCAAGCCTGCTGCGATGCCAACACCCAGCGTGTTGACCGCATGTATCAGAAGATCATGTCCAAGTAAAGCCGGTTAGCCGCGCTTTGCCGGCTTCCCACCCACTGTGGGAGGCCGGTATTCTCTTCCACCGCCCGCTTCACCGCATCCCAATCCAGGTTCACCTCAGGCGATTGCGCCAGGCGAGCCGGTACCACCTCGTGCAAGGTCGCGGCCCCGTCCTCGGGATCGCGGTGCACCTCCAGATACAGATCCTGTCCCCGCCAGCCGAATTTGTAGGCCTGGTCGACGATGGTGATCGGCTCGTTGACCGACACCAGAGGGAATAGCTGTTCCACGCCTTCCGGGTACATGCGGATACAGCCGCGGCTTACCTCCATGCCCAGGCCCCAGGGCTTGTTGGTGCCATGGATGAGGATGCTCGGCGCGCTGGTCCGCAAGGCGTATTGACCGAGGGGATTGTCGGGCCCGGGTGGCACGACCGCCGGGAGCGGCTCCCGTCCTTCCTTGGCGCGATCGGCGTGATGGGCCGCCGTCGGCGTCCAGGTCGGGTCCTTGACCTTGGCCGTGACCTTGAACCGGCCCTTGGGGGTATTGAGCCCATCCCGACCGATGCTGATGGCGAAGGTATACACCTCCCGGCCGTTGCTGGGATAAAAGTAGAGACGCTTCTCGGCCAGGTTGAGGACTATGCCCTGGTGGGGGGCATCCGGCAGGACGAAGCTCTCGGGGACCAGGACATCCGAGCCCGCCTTGGGAACCCAGGTATCCACCTTCTGATTGGCCTGACGCATATCGTCATAACCCATGTTGTTCTGGCGGCCGATGTCCAGCAGGGTGTCTTCCTTGCGGCTCTTTACATAGAATGCCCGGCCGATGACCTCCTGGTTGGGGTCGGTCAGGCGGAACATGGCGGCCTCGGCGGGGACGACCCCCAGGGCCGTGGTCAGGGCCAGGCCCGCCGCCAGCGGCGCCAGCGCCAGACCCTCGCGACCAACAGGAAATTTTCTTTTCATTGACTTTTTTGCCTCACGAATTTCGATGTCCAAGCCTTCGCCGCTTTCGCACGTACGCAACATTGGTATCGCCGCCCACGTGGACGCCGGCAAGACGACCCTGACGGAAAGGATACTGTTTTATACCGGCGCTTCCCACAAAATCGGCGAAGTCCACGATGGCGCCGCCCACATGGACTACATGGCGGAGGAACAGAAGCACGGTATCACCATCACCTCCGCCGTGACCAAGGCCCCCTGGCAGGGTCACCTGCTGCAGATCATCGACACCCCCGGCCACGTGGACTTTACCGTGGAGGTGGAGCGCTCCATGCGCGTCCTCGACGGCGCCATTCTGGTGATCGACGGCGTGCGCGGGGTCGAGCCCCAGACTGAAACGGTATGGCGGCAGCGTTGTCGCTTCAACCTGCCCGTCCTCTTTTTCATCAACAAGATGGACCGGCCCGGGGCGGACTACCCCCACTGCCTGGAGAGCCTGCGGCACCGCCTGAAGGCCGAACCGGTGCCGCTCACGGCGCCCCTCCTGGATGCCCCCGGCGGTCGCCCCGCCGTGGTGCACCTGCTCGAACGCCAGCTTATCGGCTTCGGTGGGGTTCAGGGCACCGATCTCAGCGTGGAACCCTGCCCGGACGCCATCTGGGAGATGTTCGCCCACGAGCGCGAGTCCCTGCTCATGGCCTGCGCCGAACTGGATGACGACCTCGCGGAACGCATCCTCTCCGGCGAGGACCCGGCACCGGCGGAGCTCTGGGCCGCCCTGCGCAAGGGCACCCTGGCCGGCACCCACTTTCCCTGTTTCGGCGGCAGCGCCCTGCGTAACGTCGGCGTCCAGCCCCTCCTGGACGGCGTGGTCAAGCTGTTGCCGGCCCCCCTGGACCGTCCACCCTCCCTCGCCGTCAAGCCCGACGGCAGCCAGGAAGAGGTGGCCATGGACGCCAAGGGGACCCTCGTCGCCCTGGCCTTCAAGGTGCAGATGTGGGAGGGTCGCCGCCACGTCTTCGCCCGCCTCTATCGCAGCCAGCTCAAACCCGGCGACAAGGTCCAGTTGCAGACCGCCGACGGTCGGGTGGTCAACGAGATCGTCTCCCGCATCTTCGACGTCGACGCCGGGCGCAAGACCACACTGGATCTGGCCAAGGCGGGGGAGATCATGCTCCTTGCCGGTCTGCGCCATGCCACCACGGGCGACACCCTCTGCACCCCCGGCCATCCGCTGCGCCTGGAGCGCATCGAGGCCCGGGAGCCGGTGCTGGGCCTGGCCATCGAGCCCGCCGCCGGCACCGAGGAGGAAAAGCTGCTGGAAGCCCTGCAGAAGGTC
>SBFV01000113.1 GCA_006227775.1 Gammaproteobacteria bacterium
CGGTATGAGCCGACCGCCTCTGGGGCGACCGGGAGCAATTGGGTGGACCCTGGAAAGGTCCGATGGACGCCGCCGCTCATCCTCGGGACTTTCGGCGGCGTCACCGTGTGGCCCTGGACCGGGACGAGGTCACTATCCGGTCGTGGGCCGTCATGCCACTCAATGGATGAAGAGGCCGCCATTGACCGGGATATTGGCCCCGGTGATATAGCCGGCCTGGTCAGAGGCCAGGAAGGCCACAGCGGCGGCAATTTCGCCCGGTTGTGCCATGCGGCGCATGGGGATGCCAGAGATGATGCTCTCGCGGACATCGTCACGCATGGCCAGGGTCATGGCGGTCTCGACATAGCCGGGGGAGACGGTATTGACCGTTACGCCGCGGGTGGCGCCTTCCTGGGCCAAGGCCATGGTGAAGCCATGCATGCCGGCCTTGGCCGCCGAGTAGTTGGCCTGACCGAACTGGCCACGCTGACCGTTGACGGAGGAGATGTTGATGATGCGGCCGAATCCACGCTCCAGCATGCCATCCCACAGCGGCCGGGTGACATTGAACACTGAATTCAGGTTGACGTTGATGACCGCCTCCCACTGCGCCAGTTCCATCCGCTTGAAGGTCTTGTCACGGGTGATACCGGCGCAGTTCACCAGTACGTCCACGGGACCCGCCTTCCCGACAACCTCGGCGACCATGCGCTGGGTATCGTCCCAGGAAGATACGTCACCGACCGCGATGGAGATATCCAGGCCCTCCGCCTGACGGGCGGCCAGCCATGCCTCCGCCTGTTCCTGCTCCGAGGGATGGTAGTTGGCCACCACCCGCATCCCGTCTGTTGCCAGACGCTGACAAATGGAAGTACCAATACCACCGATACCGCCGGTTACCAGAGCTACACGCATGGGTTGCGCCATGATTAGAGAACTCCCGAATTAGGCCGCCGAAGCGACGCTCTTTTTGATTTCGGCAGTCATTTCCGACATGCCGGCCTGGGCCCAGGCGCGGTGCTCGTCACGGACTTCGTTGGCCAGCGCCATGTTGGTGCGGACTTCCTCCATCATGCGCTCGCTGGCTTCCTTGGCCATCTCGACCTGGGCCTTAACGAACTCATTATACCCTTTGGCCTCGCTGGCAATCTTCATCTGGCGGACGCTCTGCTCCATCATCAGATTCAGGGCCTCGAGCTGGCGGGCGGCGAGCTTCTCCCACACCTTGAGGTTGAGGTCACCCAGGCTGCTCAGGCGATCGGCGCCCTTGGAGGTCATTTCGTTCATGGCGGTCAGGCTGTCTTTAACGGTCATGGTTTATCTCCCGATGGTGGTTCAGGGTTTCGCCTATTGTGCGGCGCAGCAATTGTTGCAGTGCACAATATCCGCGCCGCGATTGGCTGTCAACCCCTTTTTTTACGCGATGGGAGGCCGGGGGAGAATCCCGGGAAATCACTGACCAAGCCGTCAGTCAACCGGTGGCGGCCAATACGGCCGCCCGGGTCCGCTCACCCGGAGCCGTTGAGACGAGCAAGCCGGGAAGCGCAGGGAGGCAAGGGTGACCGCTCAGGACTTCCGGTCGATCTCGGAACGCTTCTGATAACCGGCGGCGCGGAGAAATTCATTCTGCAGATCGGCCCACATGTCGACGTTGCGTTGGGCAAGGCGGGCCATGGCGTCAAGGGGGGTCTCCCCCCAGGTTTCCCGCAACTGATGTTGCTGCTTGACGAAGAGATCAAGGGATCGCTCCATGTACCGCGACAACATGCCCTGGAGGGTACCGCGATAAAAGCGGATGATCTGGGCCAGCATCTGCGCGCTGAAGAGGGGTTCACCCCCGCTCTCCTCCTCGAGCATGATCTGTAGGAGGATGGCCCGGGTGATGTCCTCGTTGTTCGTGTCCAGCACCCGGAAGTCGACGCCATTCATGACCAGGGCGCGTACGTCGTCAAGGGTGACGTAACGGCTCACCTCGGTGTCATAGAGACGGCGGTTGGGATATTTCTTGATGATGCGTTCGCTGGACATGGATCTGACACGCCTCCGAAGCGGCTGCGGTAGTGAGTGAGTGCGAAGCCGGACCCTTCTTCCCCTGGGGTAAGCAAGGACACGGCTTGCCAGTTCGCCCATCTCCGGGGCCTGGCTACTATAGTCCAAAGCGGCTTTTGTTGCACTGCACAATTTTCCGTGATAGCTTGTTTCCGATACCCCAAAGAGGAGAGAACCCATGAACGACGACTGGCTGAGCCTTCAGCAAAAATACTGGGAGCAATGGGCCGACCTGAGCCGCAAGGCGATGGGCGCCCAGGCCCCCGCGACCAATCCGTGGGAAAACGCCCTGGATCAATGGTGGAAGGCCTTTGCGCCGGCCACGCCCGATCTGCCCCGCAACTTCATGGAAAAGATGATGGAGCAGGGCAAGATGTTCTTCCGCATGGCGGACACTTTCACCCACAACCTGCCCCAGTTTGGCGGGACCGCCACGGATAGCTGGTCCTCCCTGAACAAGTCGCTGGACGAGATGCAAAAGGCGTTCATGGGCGGCGAGGACCAGGGCAATCAGGCCCTGCACAAGATGCTGGCCTTCTGGGAGCTGCCCTACGACAACTGGCAGCGGATGATGTCATCCCTCAGCCCCATCCCAGGCGACTTGCTGCGCAACATGCCCCATGCCCCGGCCCAGACCGTGGACAAGGTCCTGTCCGCGCCCGGCCTGGGCTACACCCGGGAGGAGCAGTCCCAGTATCAGGACCTGATCCGCCGCAGCCTGGATTACCAGCGGGCTCTGCAGGAGTACATGTCCTTTTTCTCCGGCATGGGCATGAAATCCATCCAGCGCATGCGCCAGTTCCTGGAAGGCTTGCAGACTTCCGGCAAGGTCATCGATTCCGCGCGGGGGCTCTACGACTCCTGGGTGAGCTGCTGCGAGGAGGTCTACGCCGAGGACGTCCAGAGCGAGGAATACGCCCGCATCCACGGCCACCTGGTCAATGCCCAGATGGCCCTCAAGCAGCGGATGTCGATCATGGTGGACGAGAGCCTGGGCGCCATGAACATGCCCACCCGGATCGAATTGCGCACTCTCCAGGACCGGGTCCAGCAAGCCCGCCGCGAGAACAAGCACCTACGCAAGGAACTGCATAGCCTGCAACTCCAGGTCGCCGCCCTGAGCGGTCAGGAGGCGCTTGCCACGCGCCCGGGGGCCCTCGCCCAGAGCGCCGCGGCACCCGCCAAGCGGACCATCGTCCGTAAGAAGCCCGTCTCGGCCACGCCGGCCGACCAATGAGCCCCGGAGGAGAAGCCATCATGATGCTGCCCATCGACATCCGTCCCGACAAGCTCTCCGAGGAAATGCTCGACTACAGCCGCAAGCTGGGCAAGGGCATGGAGAACCTGCTCAACGCCGACAAAATCGACACCGGGGTCAGCCCCCGCGACGCCGTCTACAAGGAAGACAAGCTGGTTCTGTACCGCTACCAGGCCCCGGAGGGGGTGAAGCGCAACCCGGTACCCCTGCTGGTCGTCTACGCCCTGGTCAACCGGCCCTATATGACCGACATTCAGGAAGACCGCTCCACTATCAAAGGTCTGCTGGCCACCGGTCAGGATGTCTATCTGATCGACTGGGGCTACCCGGATCACGCTGACCGGGCCCTGACCATCGACGATTATCTCAACAACTACCTGGATAACTGCGTCGACTACATTCGCGAGACCCACGGCCTGGATGCCATCAACATCCTGGGTATCTGCCAGGGCGGGGCCTTCAGCCTTTGCTATACCTCCATGCATCAGGAGAAGGTCAAGAATCTGGTCGTCATGGTCACCCCCGTTGACTTCAAGACCCCGGACAACCTGCTCTCCGCCTGGGTGCAGAACATTGACGTCGACCTGGCCGTGGACACCATGGGCAACATCCCCGGGGAGATCCTCAACTGGAGCTTCCTGTCCCTCAAGCCCTTCAGCCTCACCGGCCAGAAATACGTGAACATGGTCGACGTGTTGGACGATCCGGAAAAGATCAAGAATTTCCTGCGCATGGAGAAATGGATCTTCGACAGCCCGGACCAGGCCGGTGAGACCTTCCGCCAATTCGCCAAGGACTTCTTCCAGAAGAACGGCCTGATCAATGGCGGCATACGGATCGGCCAGCATGATATTTCCCTGGCCGATGTCGCCTGCCCCATCCTCAACATCTACGCCCTCCAGGATCACCTGGTGCCGCCGAACTCCTCCCGCGCCCTTGCCGGTCGTACCAGCAGCAAGGACTATACGGAACTGGCCTTCCCCGGCGGCCACATCGGCATCTACGTCAGCGGCAAGGCGCAGAAGGAAGTCACCCCCGCCATCGGCAAGTGGCTGAACGAACGCTCCTGAGTCCAGTCTTGAATCTGGCCCTCGTCATGCCAACGACGAGGGCCAGAAGTGCGGTTCCGGATGGCCCCTGAGCTGGCCCAGGGCCACCGGTACCGACCTGATTCAGCGACCACTCACTGGCCACTGGCCACGGGGAGCCCAATCCCGATTTGACGCGGGAGATGCAAGCATGACACCCCCGACCTTAAGCGCCAGCGAACTCTTCAGCCACGTCGGCCGCGATGACCTGGCCGCCCTGGATGACCTCATTGCCGCCGCCGATCAACTCAGCCGGCGGGGGCGATGCCAAGGTGGCCCGCTCATCGACTGGCTGGAGCCCCAATTGCACCCTGGCGGGGTCTGGGGCGACCGGCGCCTGATCATCTTCACCGAATACCGCGCCACCCAGAACTGGCTTCATAACCGGCTGAGTGGCGGCGCCGGCACAAAGACGGCCACAGCGTCTACAGGTGGGCATTGCTCAGCCACCAGGCG
>SBFV01000001.1 GCA_006227775.1 Gammaproteobacteria bacterium
AAGGACGCCTTTGCCGTTAATCAGGATGGCGGGATTGACCCGATCCCCCAGGGCGGCGATTTCTTCCAGGCGCTTAAGATTGAGCACATGGATACGGCTTCCCCGGACGGCGATGATGCCCCGCATACTCAACTCCCTTTCAATCCGGGACAGGGTCTCGGGCTTGATCGAGAGCCGGGAGGCAATTATCCCTTTCCGCAGATCCAACTCCACCGCCATCTTGTAGGGAGGTAGCCGGGAGAGGAGATAGCAGGCGAAGCGACTGCTGGCCGAGTGCAGGGTGAGATTCTCGATCTCCTGCACCAGGCCATGCAGGCGTTGGCTGAGGACCCCCATGATGAGAAAGCAGGTATCGACCGACTCCCGCAGCATGAGGGCGAAATCCCGGGTTTCGATAGCGATCAGTTCGACCGGCTCCAGGGCCATGGCGCAGACGGGGTAGCGCGCCGCGTCGAGAAACATCAAGGCTTCGGCGAAGGTTTCGCCCGGGCCGATAATCTCGATCACCTTCTCGGCGCCGTCGATGGCCAGGCGGAACAGGCGCAGGCGACCGGATTTGACCAGGTAGAAGTGGTGGGAGGGGTCGCCCTGATTGAAGAGCATCTGCCCTTCGTGCAGGCGCAGGCAGGTGGCGTGCCGCTGGACACGTTCCAGTTGCTCATCGGACAGGCGGGACAACAACAGGGACCCGCGCAATGCATTGATCATATTCAAGACCTTGAGGAGACTGCATCACCCAGGGGGGGTGGCGAAGATCCGCCCTTGGGGCGGGTTCCGGGGTGACTGATGATAAAGGAAACTTATCGACTGGCAGGGGTGGACGGCTTTGATCAAGGTCAAAAAGGCGGCAAAGTAACTGATCGATCAGGTTTCGTCCGCATGGCGGCTAAGGGGGAAGTCGACCCGGACGCAGAGGCCCTGGCTACCTTGAGGGTTGGGTAGGCCATCGCCCAGGCTCAGCCGGGCGCCATGCAGCTCGGCGATGCGGGCGACGATGGATAGCCCCAGGCCACTGCCTTGGATGTCCTGGCCCGCCAGGCGGTGGAAACGTTGCAGGACCTGCTCGCGCTGATCGGGCGGAATGCCGGGACCGTCATCGCTCACGGTCAAGGCAACCCGATCCCCCTCCGCCGCGAGCGCGACCAGGACCCGTCCCCCCGCGGGGGTATAGCGGATGGCGTTATCCACCAGGTTACGCAACAGCACGCTTACCAGGGCGGGGTTACCAGGAATCCTGATGTCTGGTTTGGTATTGAGCTCCAGGTGGATATCCTTGTCCAGGGCGGGGCCGGCGAGGTCGGCGCAAAGCGCGGCGGCGAGGTCGGCCAGGGGGATGGGTTTCCGCTCCAGTCCCTGGTTGGGATCCAGGCGGGCCAGGGTCAGTAACTGGTCGAGGAGATGGCTGGCGCGACGGGCGCCAGCGGTGAGTTGTCCCAGGGCGTGATCGCGCTCGGCCTGGTCGCGGGCCTGGGAGGCGACGGTGGCTTGTACCCTCAGGGCCGCCAGTGGGGTGCGCAACTCGTGGGCAGCATCGGCGGTGAAACGGCGCTCGTTGTGCAATGCCTGCCCCACGCGGCCCAGGAGACCGTTAAGTGCGGTCAGCAAGGTCCGCAATTCCAGCGGGGCGACACGGGGGATGAGGGGGGTCAGATGCTCGGGTTCGCGCTGTTCGACCTGGCTGGCGATAGCGTCCAGGGGGGCCAGGGCACGCCGGGTGGCAAACCAGATCCAGGCCGCCAGCAGGGGCAGGCCGAAGGCCGCGGGCACCAGAAGCCGGCTGGCGATGTGTCCCGCCAGTTCCTGACGGACATCGTGATTTTCCCCAGCCACCGCCCGCAGGTCCCCTTCCTCATCCCATTGGCTGAAATAGCGCCAGGTTGCCCGGTCCCCGGCGATCCCCTCGGAGAAACCCGTGGCCAGGGTAAGGGGCGTCCGGGGGGCATGCCGGGATCTCAGCAGCAGGTTGCCCTCCGCGTCCCATAGCTGAAAGACAATTTTTTTCTGATACTGGTGAAAATCACCCGCCAGATGGGCGACGTCATCATCGTCGTCGTACTCGCTGGCCAGGGCCAGGAGCAGTTGGGTGACCTGGATGAGGTTGGCGTCGAAGATCTCGTCGATCTCGTGATGCGCATCCCGATAGGAGAGCGCCAGCGTGATGACCCAGCCCAGCGTCATGCCGCCGAGCAGGAGCGCCAGCAAGCGTCGACGCAGGGAAAACCAGCGGGTAGGGGGGACAGGGACGGGGTTCATGACCTGGTCAGAACTTGGGCATCAGGTAACCGATGCCCCGCAGGGTGCGGATCCGATCACTGCCAAGCTTCCGGCGCAAATGATGCACATGGACCTCGAGGGCGTTGCTCTCCGGTTCTTCCTGCCAGCCATAGAGCGTGCTCTCGAGCTGGGCGCGGGTCATGGCCCGACCCGCGTTCTCCGCCAGCGCCAGGAGCAGCGAAAATTCCCGCGCCGACAATTCGACGGGGGCACCGCCCAGGCTTACCTGATGAGCCGCGGGATCGATCTCCAGGTCCCCGAGGCGCAGGATCGGGGAGGCATGACCGGCGGAGCGGCGGGCCATGGCGCGGATGCGGGCCGCCAGTTCGTCCAGGTCGATGGGTTTGACCAGATAGTCATCGGCGCCGGCATCGAATCCGACGAGCTTGTCTTCCAGGGTGTCGCGCGCGGTCAGGATCAGCAGGGGCAGCGAATTGCCTTCGCTGCGCAGGCGACGGGCCAGCGCCAGACCGTCGCCGTCGGGCAGGTTGCGGTCGAGCACGGCCGCGTCGAAGACCTGATCGACGAGCAGCCTGGAGGCCGCCGCCAGGCTGTCCGCGTAGTCGCACTGATGGCCGCGCGACTCGAGGTACTCGTAGAGGTTTTCGGCGATGGTGCGGTCGTCTTCGATGATCAGCAGATGCATGGTCCGAGCATATTACACGGCCGAGATGCCTTGGCTGTGGGCCCTTCCAGACTGCCAGGAACCCGGTCAGGCAGATTTATGCAAGTCATGTCGACGAGCCCTCAACGCCGCCGCAGGCGCTCGGTGATCACCTGGCCCTGGCCGTCC
This sequence comes from Gammaproteobacteria bacterium, assembly GCA_006227775.1. Classification (GTDB taxonomy): domain Bacteria; phylum Pseudomonadota; class Gammaproteobacteria; order Chromatiales; family Chromatiaceae; genus M0108. Next base: position 3,068 of record SBFV01000001.1, read on the forward strand.
AGCCTGCCATCGAGGCGAACATAGTCGCCGGGGCGCGGCAATTTGTCGCGCCGGGCAGCGGCAAGATTTCCCGGATCGAGACCATCGATCCTGCCGTCCGTACCCATTACGCCATGCAGACGGACCTTTGCGCCGGCAGGTACAGGTGCCGGCAGGCCCGAGGCATCGCGCGCACCCTGGACGATCCAGCTCTCGATCAGGTCGATGTCCTCGACGCTCAGATAGGGTGGGCCGTCGTAAGGCATCCGCGGCTTGGCCTGGCCCTTGATCCGCCGCAGCAGTTCGCTGGCCTCGGGGTGGCCCGGCACGACTCGTGCGCGCTCGTCCGCGGACAGCGTGGCGGCATGCGAAGTCAGCCGGTAGCCCTCCGGTGCGGTGCCCATCTGCCCGTTGTCGGTGTGGCAACGCGCGCAATGCCGGGCGAACAACGGTGCGACGTGGGCGAAGGTGACCGGCTCGCCTGCCGCCGGACGCGAAGCAACAGGAGGCGGGGAGGGCGCTGCACTGCCTGCTTTCAGGCCACCGGCGATCCAGCTTTCGAACAGCGCGACTTCGGCGTCGCTCAGGAACGGAGGGCCGGTCATCGGCATGCGCGGCTGGCTGCTGCCGTTGAGCCGTCTCAGCAGTTCGCTCGTCGCGGGGTCGCCTTGCCGGACCACGGGGCCCTTCGCGCTGCCGGCGAGCAAGCCCTCCAGCGTGTCGAGCCGCAGCCCGGCCGCTGCCGACGGTCCGGAGTGACACATCACGCAGCGTTCCGCCAGCAGAGGGGCGATGGCGTCATAGCTGACTGGCTCTGCGTTTGCCTGCAGGGTCAGGGCCGCCGTCAAGCTGGTCCAGGCCAGGCTCCGCAATGCTTTGGCGTGTTTCATCGCGCCTCCTCGGGCTCCAGGGCAATCATTCGCCGAACAGCGCCAACCCGTCGCGCGCCAGCAGGGCCGAGCCATACGCCGCTTCGCTATGCGCCGCGCGCGCCACCGGCACGCCGAGCAGGCGCTGGCGGATCGCGGTCCAGGCCGGGTTCTTCGCGCCGCCGCCGGCGGTCTCGACGCGAATCAATCGGGAGGCGCCGAGCTCGGCCAGCAGGGCATAGCCGCGCGCCTCGATGCGCGCCAGGCTTTCCAGCAGGCCGTGCAGGTATTCGGCATCGTCGGCCGGACGTGGCCTGAGCTTCGGTGCCAGCTCCGGGTCGTTGAGCGGAAAACGCTCGCCGCGCGAAGGCAGCGGCAGGTAGTCCAGCGGGCTGGCGATGCTGGGGTCGATCTGGAGGCTCAGCGCGGCCAGCTGGCGATCGTCGAAGAACTGCCGCAGCACTGCGCCGCCGGCGTTGGAGGCGCCGCCCGCCAGCCAGCGATTGCCGAACCAGTGGCTGTAAACACCATATTCGCCGGATTCGACGCGTGTGTCGGACAGCAGCTTCAGCACCAGGGTGCTGCCGAGCGAGGTGACCGCCTCGCCGCTTCGGCGCACACCGGCGGCGAGGAAGGCGGCGATCGAGTCAGTGGTCCCCGCGCGCACCATGCAGCGCGGGTTGATGCCGAGGTAGCGTGCGCGGGGGCGCGACACCGTCGCGACCGCTGAACCAGGTGCGACCGGGACCGGCAGGTAATCGACGTCGGCCAGATACTCGACCCACTCCGGCCAGCGCAGGGTGTCGAGGTCGAGGCCGGTCTTCAGCGCATTGTGGTAATCGGACAGGCCGACGCGCCCGGTGAGCATGCCCGACAGCCAGTCGGCCTGGTTGAG
>SBFV01000143.1 GCA_006227775.1 Gammaproteobacteria bacterium
AATATACTGTGGAATGATGGGTTCAAGGATTTCGTTGGCAACAGGCAGACCCATTTCCGCAATATCCAGAAGAAGTTTCCTGGCATGACGAAGTCCTTCCTGAATATTGCATGAGCCGTCCATAAACGGATCATTGATCAGACCTTTCCACCCGACATTGGTGCGGGGTTTTTCGAAATAGACCCGCATCACGGGCAACAGCACGTCCGCCACCTCCTCGCTCAGGGCCTTGAGGCGTCCCGCGTAATCCAATCCCGCCACGGGATCGTGGATGGAACAGGGCCCCACGACCAAGAAAAGCCGTGGGTCCTTCCGATCCAGGATATCCATCAGGGCCCGCCGGCCGGCCACCACCACCTCCGCCGCCCGATCGGTCAGGGGCACCCGCGCCTTGATCTCCTCCGGGGACGGCATGTGATCGAAGGCGACGACGTTGAGGTTTTCGGTCTGAACGGCTGACATGGGTGGCTCTGCTGGCGAAGGGGGGCTGAGGCGGGGACCGGACAGGAAGCCGGCGCGCGCCAGCCCGCGAAAAGGACATGGGACATCGCAACTCATTGATGGCTTTAGCGCCATCCGGTGAACGCGGAAGGGGCGTCGGTCAGGCGCCTCCCACGCCGGAAGGCTCGGACCAAGGCCAGCCCCTGCCCGCGCACCCGCTTTGTCCGTATAATGCCACATTTTTCCACCCGAACACCCGGAGAGCCTTGGCCTTGAGCGCGGTGAATCCCCTTCCCCAACCCGAACGTCGCTTCATGTCCGGCAACGAGGCCGTGGCCCGCGGCGCCTGGGAGGCTGGCTGCCGGGTGGCGGCGGCCTACCCGGGCACGCCCTCGACGGAGATCCTCGAGTACGCCGCCACCTACGACGACCTTTACGCCGAATGGTCGGTTAACGAGAAGGTCGCGCTTGAGGTAGCCATTGGCGCCTCCCTGGCCGGTAGCCGGGCCCTGTGCGCCATGAAGCACGTGGGACTGAACGTGGCCTCCGATGCCCTCATGACCCAGACCCTGATCGGGGTCGGGGGCGGTCTGGTGGTGGCGGTGGCGGACGACGTGGGTCTCTCCTCCTCCCAGAACGAACAGGATTCCCGCCACTGGGGCCGTTTCGCCCATCTCCCCGTCCTCGAGCCGGCGGACGCCCAGGAGGCCTACGAAATGGCCCGTGAGGCCTTCGCCATCTCGGAGCGGTTCGACTGTCCGGTGATCCTGCGCCTCACCACCCGCATCTGCCACGTCAAGGGCGTGGTGGTGCCCGGAGTGCGGGAGGAGCGCCACGTGAAGGGCTTCCAGAAGGACCCGGCGCGCATGGTCATGACGCCCATGAACGCGGCCCGGCGTATCCCCCTGATGCTCCAGCGGGAAGAGAAGTTGCGGGAATTCGCCGAACTCACCGATCTCAACCGCATCGAGGATGGCAAGGACCCGCGCATCGGTTTCGTCACCTCGGGACCAACCTACCTTCACGTCCTGGAGTCCTTCCCGGACGCCCCCCTGGTCAAACTGGGCTTCAGCTACCCGCCCCCCATGGGACTGATCCGATCCCTGGCGGAACAGGTCGAGCATCTGGTGGTGGTGGAGGAGGTGGAGCCGCTCCTTGAACAAGAGATCCGCGCCATCGGCATCCCGGTGCATGGCAAGGACCTGCTGCCGCGCATGGGCGAACTGGCGCCCCATATTCTGCGCCCGGCCATTCGCGCCTTCCTGGGCGAAGCGGTCGAGCCCGAGCCCGCTCCCCGGCGCACCCTCGAATTCACCGTGCCGGTCAAGGTCTTTCCGCGGCCGCCGACCATGTGCGTGGCCTGCCCGCACCTGGGCATCTATTACTGCCTGTCCAAGATCAAGAACACCCAGATCGCCGGCGATATCGGCTGCTATACCCTGGGCGCCGGCCATCCCTGGAACGCCATGGACACCTGTATCGCCATGGGCGCCTCCATGGGCGTAGCCCTGGGCCTGGACAAGGGCCGCAGCCCCGCGGACAAGGACAAGCGGGTCATCGCCGTCATCGGCGACTCCACTTTCCTGCACATGGGCATGCAGGGCCTGCTGAACATCGTCTACAACCGCGGCAACGTCACCATCCTGCTGCTCAACAACAGCACGGTGGGCATGACCGGCGGCCAGGAGCACCCGGGCAGTGGCCGCGATATCCGCGGGATGGAGGCCCCCCAGGTCGACTTCCGCAAGCTGGTGGAGAGCCTGGGGGTCAAGCCCGAGCGCATCCACGAGGTCAACCCCTACGAACTGCCAACCCTGTTCAAGGCCCTGCGCGAGGAGGTCAAGGTCGAGGACACCTCGGTCATCATCACCAACCAGCCCTGCGTCCTCACCGACCGCTACAGCCACCAGCCGCCCTACGCGGTGGACGCGGAGCTCTGCACCGGCTGCTCCAACTGCCTCGCGGTGGGCTGTCCGGCCATTGCCGTCACCCGGCGCGAGACCGTCATCAAGCCCAATGGCAGCGAGAAGGAGCTGACCTTCGTCGCCATCGACAGTGCCGCCTGCACCGGCTGCGACCTCTGCCCCGGCACCTGCGGCCCCGAGGCCATCCGCCCTCTAGCGGAATTCAATCGCGCCGGGGCCCGGGCATGAGCCAGCGGATCGAGCGGAGAGCGGCGGACGGGATTAATCAGCGGATTGGGCGAAGTGCACCGGACGGGATGCGTTGGCCCGCGGGGCCGCCGCTAGTCCTTCAGCCAGTACCCCGATCGACAGCGCGGAAGGAGCAAGATCATGAAGGGTGAAGAGCGGGTAACCAACATCCTCGTCGCCGGCATCGGCGGTCAGGGCGTCATGACGGCGGCGGAGGTCCTCTCTCAGACCGCCCTCTCCCAGGGCTATGACGTCAAGAAGACCGAGGTGGCGGGCATGGCCCAGCGCGGCGGGGTCGTCACCTCCCATGTGCGCTTTGGCCGGCGCGTCCTGTCGCCCGCCATCCCGAACGGGGAGGCGGACATCCTGGTGGGCTTCGAGCCGGCGGAGGCCCTGCGTTGGTGTGGCCAACTGCGCCCCGGCGGCGTGGCCATGGTCAACCGGGTGCGTCAGGAACCGCCGGTGGTCACCCTGGGGCTCTTCCCCTACCCGGATGATCCGGTGGCGGAGATGCGCGCCCGGGGCATCGAGGTCCATGCCTTCGACGCCGGCGCCATCGCCCGGGAGCTGGGCAACCTCAAGCTGGTCAACACCGTCATGCTCGGGGCCATCGCCGACTACCTGCCCTTCCCCGCCGACATCCTCAAGGAGGAGATCGTCCACCGCTTCCGCGCCCGCAAGCCGGACCTGGTGGCGGTCAACGAAACGGCATTCGAGGCCGGGCGGGCGGCCCAGGCGGCCTCTTGAATGACTGACTGGTCGCCCGCCTCCTGGCAGGCCCGTCCCGCCCTCCAACAGGCCAACTACCCCGACCCGGCGGCCCTGGAGGCCGCCCTGGCGGAGCTGCGATCCCTGCCACCCCTGGTCACCTCCTGGGAGATCCAATCCCTGCGCAAGCAGTTGGCCCGGGCCGAAGGCGGTGACGGCTTCCTGCTGCAAGGGGGCGACTGCGCCGAAGGCTTCACCGACTGCAACCCCGAGGTGATCACCAACAAGCTGAAGATCCTGCTGCAGATGAGTCTCGTGCTGGTGCTAGGGCTCAAGCAGCGGGTGATCCGCGTCGGCCGGATCGCCGGCCAGTACACCAAGCCGCGCTCGGCAGACTTGGAGACCCGCGACGGCATCATCCTGCCGAGTTATCGCGGCGACCTGGTCAACGGACCGGAATTCACCGCCGCGGCGCGCACCCCGGACCCGGCGCGCCTGCTCCAGGGCCACGGCCGGGCGGCCCTGACGCTGAACTTCATCCGCGCCCTGTCCGAGGGTGGCTTCGCCGATCTCCACCATCCGGAAAACTGGGACCTGGCCTTCGTCGCCCAGTCGCCCAGCGCCCGCGACTATCGCAAGGTGGTCGAGGAACTGGGCGAGTCCCTGCGCTTCATGCGCGCGGTGGGCTGCGGGGGGGCCGGGGAACTGGCGCGGGTGCAGTTCTTCACCAGCCACGAGGCGCTGCACCTGCCCTACGAACAGGCCCTGACCCGCCAGGTGCGGCGCTTTCCCGGCTGGTTCGACCTCAGCACCCACCTGCCCTGGATCGGCTTTCGCACCGCCGATCCGGGTGGCGCCCACGTGGAATTCATGCGCGGTATCGCCAACCCCATCGGCGTCAAGGTTGGCGGCGGCGCCACCCCCGACTGGCTGCGGGCACTGGTGGAGCGGCTCAACCCGGAACGCGAACACGGGCGCCTGGTGCTGATCCACCGCTTTGGCGCCGACCAGATCGCGCGGGAACTGCCGGGGATGATCGCCGCGGTGCGCGCGACCGGGATCCCGGTGCTGTGGGTCAGCGACCCCATGCATGGGAATACCGAGACCACCGCCAGCGGCTACAAGACCCGTCGCTTCGACAAGATCCTCGCCGAGCTCAGCCTCGCCTTCGATATTCATCGTGAACAGGGCAGCCGGCTGGGTGGGGTCCATTTCGAACTCACCGGCGATGACGTCACCGAATGCCTGGGCGGCGCCCGTGGCCTGGACGAGTCCGGCCTGGAGCGCGCCTACCGCACCCAGGTCGACCCCCGTCTCAACTATGAGCAGGCCCTGGAGATGGCCATGGCCATCGTGCGCAAATTGCGCGCGCCGGCGGCCGCGGCTTCGGGCACCGTGTAGCAACCCTCCGCTTCATGCCTCAACCTGACAAGGCTAGAAGGAACTGGCGAAGGTGTTCCTACAGCCGGATGACCATATCGAGGAACCAGACCAGGTCTCAA
>SBFV01000030.1 GCA_006227775.1 Gammaproteobacteria bacterium
TGCTTGCCGGGACCCAGGCGACTTCCCAGTTCTCGCCCCAGGGGGGTGAGGGGGGTCTGGGCCTCGCCGCTGAGCAACTTGCCGCCCTCCTTGGTCAGGGCAAGGGTATTGAAGTTCAGCGCGAGCGCGGTTACCGGCGCATCGTAGGGATTGTCGCTGGCGGAGCGGCCATCGATCCGCAGGGTGGGGGAAAAGAGGCCATCGTCCAGGCCGATACCCTTCACCTCCCGCAACCCGGTCCCCTTGATGCCGGTCACCAGTCGATCCAATTCCTCCGACACCAAAAAGGGATCGCCTCCCTGGACCCACAGCCAGCCGTCGGCGATAAAGGTGTCCGTCGCGAAGCGGTAATCGAGCCCCCACCGCTGGATGGCCGCGAGGGCCGTCAGCACCTTCATGGTAGAGGCCGGGATCATGGGCCGATCCGCCTGATGGGCGATGCTCAGCTTTGCGTCCTGCTCGAACGCCAGGCTGGCCTCCGTGAGCGACAACACCTCCATGACGGGATCGCCCTTCGCCGCCAAGCCCGGCCGGAGCGGCAGGGCAAGACCCGTAACCACCAGGGTGAGTGAAAAGACGAGGGTAAAGGTCTTGATCATGGCGCCGAGGTTCTCCGGTCAAGCGATCGCGCTAGGATAAGGCGATCGGTCCCGAAACACACGAGAACATTGCGGCGGCCCGGGAAGAATGCCCTGAGGATCATCCTGATCGGTTAACTACCTGATCGCTCTCTCATAAGTCCAGGCTCAACTTGATGCCTACCACCAGGGCAGGGACGATATCCCCCGTGCCTCCCAGACGAGGATCCGCACCGAGCGCGTCTGGTTCCACCAGGGCGCCAACAGCGCGACGCTGGATTGAGCTATCGCCAATCCTTTTGCGGTTGTCCCGCCGCCGGCGGGACCGATGCTCGCAGCTTGGGGGAGGTTGAGCCGGGCGCCGGCGACCCGCGGTTGTAAGGGTTCTCCCGACGAGAAGTCCCCGATTGTCTCAGGCGCCATCCCGGGCTAATCTCACGGGCATGTCCTTAGCTCCCCTTCAGGCCCCAGCCGGATGAACCTCTTACAGCACAACATGGGCAAGACCGACCGCGTCATCCGGGTGATCCTGGGGGTGCTGTTGATCGGCAACGTCTTCTTCGCAATTCAGCACCCAATCGGCTGGATCGGAGTGATCCTGCTCGCGACCGGCATTGCCGGTATCTGCCCCCTCTATTCCCTGCTCGGCATCAACACCAAGTCCGCGGCGGAGAAGGTCGGCCTCAAATAGGAGGCCACCATTCGGCATAGGGGGACGCGGAATCGAGGCCGTAAGGCAAGTTTTCTCTCCACAACGAGGATCCCACCTTGGACACTCACAGCCTGATCATCTTTCTCGTCATTGGCGCGGTCGCGGGCTGGCTCGCGGGTCTGCTCATGCGCGGGGGCGGCTTCGGTCTGCTCGGCAATATCGTCGTCGGCATCGTCGGCTCCGTCATCGGGGGCTTCCTGTTCGGCCTCCTAGGCATCACTGCCGGCGGGTTCGTCGGCTCTCTGGTGACCGCCGTCGTGGGGGCCGCGGTGCTCCTGTTCGTCGTCGGGCTGTTCAAGAGAGCGTGACTGCTGAGACAACCATCAAGCTTCTGACACAACCATCAACCGAGGACTGATAGATGCAGCGAATCGATCTGGGCACGACGGGGCGGTGGCAGCCATCGCGGCCAGTCTCACCGCCTCCGAATCGGGGGGCTGAGCCATGAAGACGGCCATCATCGCCATCCTCTGCCTGCTGATCGGCGGGGCGATCGGGGGGTTCCTCGCCCTCGGGGTTGGCGCCGGCGTGGGCGCGGGTGCCGGAATCCTGGTCGGCTCTCAGGCCGGCGCCTGCCTCGCCGTGGAGTCCGCGAAGGACCAAGGGCTGCTGACGGCAAAACAGGTCGATCAGATCCTCGGCGCCGCCATCGGCAAGATCAAAGGCGAATCCAAGCCGCCGCCTGACACCCCCTTCCAGTGGGTCCAGAACGAGGCTGACTGCGCCGAGATGGTCGCCAAGTTGAAGCAGGGGGCGGGCGGCGACCAGTGACAAGGACTGGCCTCCGGCGGCCCTCCGCGGCGCCGGCGGCTGGATTTCGGCTGAGCGGCACTGATCTCGCGCGGCACAGGCGACGCGACCGAGAACCTGGGCTCAATCGCCATCACCGCCTTCTCCCTGCTATTCTCCGACGATGGACGGAGCAGCGAGTGACCCTGACCTCGTGACCCTGTCCGGGGCGGGCTTCGGTCAGCCCCGTGCGTTAGCGCCGGGACGAGCGGGAAGCTTGGTCCTTCTCTCGATCCATCCTCGACTACGCGGAGCCATCTCCCATGCCACATCGCGCCCTCACACCCATCGCCTTCGCGGCACTCGTGTTGGCCGCATGTGGCGCCCGTGCCGACGCGGACGGCCCGGACTTCTACGCGGTGACCGGCGTCGCGGCGGACGACGTCCTGAACATCCGCGCGGAACCCAATGCCCACGCCCGCAAGATTGGCGCGATCCCCCCGGACGGCACCTGCGTCCGCAATCTCGGCTGCCGCGGCGGCCTCACCTTCCAGGAGTTCACCGAACTCTCCCCCACCCAGCAGGCGGAGCGCCTGCGGGAGAATCCCCGCTGGTGCAAGGTCGAGTATGAGGGTGTCACCGGCTGGGTCGCTGGCCGCTACCTGAGGGAAGGGCACTGCGACCCGGCGCCCCGATAGCACAGGTAGCGCTCTGTCGCATGACACGTGAGGACGCGGCTCCCTGGCATATTGCGTAACCGTTAAGACCCCCTCCCCCCACCCGCCCCCGCCAGGGGGGAGGGACTAAGAGAATCACCAGCTTGTTTCGCCGAAGTCCTCCGGGGGCGCGAGGTGCCTGAACGAATAGGCTTTTCAAAAACCGTCCTGAAGAAATGGGTTGTCTGGCGACGTTCGGGGCTGGCTCTGCTCTTGGGAATGGTGGGCAGCCGGCCTGTCCCCTTGCGCGTCAGATGGCATAGGTTGTGGTGTCGCGGAGCCCACGAAAGGCTCGGCATCGAAGACCAGATCCGCCTGGGTCTGCTTCGAGCCCAGAAATGGCAGCGATGTCTTGCCGGGTCGGTAGGCAGCAAAACGGGCAGGCGCATCGCCGATAGCGAAATGCATTTGGTTGTTCTGCAGCTCCAAGGCTCCGCTCAGGTTGTGCCAACGCAGCAGCAGCATGGCCTCACGGCCAGCCTGCGCCGAGCGTCCTTTGGCATGGATGCCGATCTCTGGAGCGATGAGCATGGCGTCTTCAACCACCACACTTTTCCCGTCGACGGCCAGCCTTAGGTAGCCGGCTGGGTCCTCCACCGTCAGCAACTCGTCGATCCAGCCATGCTGGCCGCGTGCGTTGTCCAGCAAGGCAACGAAGGGCCGGGTGTCTTTGATGATGAGGCCCGCCTCCATCTCCAGATGCATCGGCTTCCGCCACAGGACCTCGGTCTCCTCCAACTGCAGGCGCGCGTGCCAGTCCGGAGCCGTCGCCGACGCGGTGTCGCCGATCACCTGAAAGCCGTCGAGCACGAGCGACGAGCCGGTGATGTCGAAGCGCATATCCTGCGCCGATCCATCGCGGATCAGGATATCGAGCCGCAGGTTACCGGAGAGCTCTTCCTGATCCAGCCCCACGCGTATACCCCCTGCCTGGAGTAACAGCTCTCCCACGGTGCTGTGGGGCTGCAGGCGCAGATCGCCCACCAGGCTTGCCTCCCCGGAGAGCAGCGAAAACGGCGTATTGGGCGGCAGGTAGGCGTTGTAGGTGCTCATGTCGCGAACGTGGGCGGAGTGGAGCTTCAGGTTCACGTCCGCCGAGCCGCCGTCGACGGCGAGAGGATCGGTCACCAGGATCTCGGCATCCATGCGCACCTCGCCAATGCTCGGCTCCGGCTCGTCGCGCCGGCGCATACGTCCATCGTCCAGCGCGACATCGAGGCGAAAGTGGGGTCTCTTGCCGCCGTGCTCCATGCGCAGGCTGGCCTTACCTTGACCATCGACCCGATGATCGAGCAGGGCCAGGGAGATCGCCTCCCTGGGCATTGTCAAGGTCGTGCCCTTATCCGGCCGGCCGTCGGTCAGCAGAAGGTCGACATCGAGCTCGCCGGCGCCGGTCAGGCTCAGGTTGAACGGACGGCCGACCAGCTCGGCGATCCAGTCGAGCTGCGAAACGGTCAGCACCGCCGAGAGACGGCCGTCGGCGCCGCCCAGCAGTGCCCCGAACCCCTGCTCGTTGAGTGTCTGGGCCACGGCCGGGATGGGGTCGGTGGCCTCGGCGGATGCCGGCAGCCGCAAGTCGCCACCGGTAATCCTGAGCTCCGCCAGCCACCGACTGGCGTTATGCCGGTGTCCGGCCTTGCCACGGTCGTGGTCGACAGTGAACTGGGCATCCTTCATCCGCAAGGTGGTGCCGTCCAGATGCAGTCGCGGGCCGGTGGCGTCATCGACCAGGGCACGCAGATGGAGTAGCAGATCCGTGCTGGCCTGGTAACGCTGGTAGCGCAGATCCGCGTCGTCGGATGCCAGGTCCAGATTGAGCGACAGCCGCTCTGGCGTGACCTCTAGCGTGCCGCTCACCGTGCCGGTCCCACCCAGCAGATGCAGATCCCAGTCCCGGGGAAACAGGCGGCTATAGACGGCGAGATCCGGCGCCTGCATCGACGGGATGGTCAGCAGAAAGCTGAGCCTGACCTCCGACGCCAGCTCGGCGACGTGCTTGGCGGTCGAGGTGGTGGTTGGATCGACCTCCGCCACATGGAGCCGCGCGGTGAG